>CAKSGG010000033.1 GCA_934454215.1 uncultured Clostridia bacterium | reverse complement strand
GAGCGAGATACGGACAGACAATAAAAGCAGGAGAGCATTTTAAAATTGAATTTATAAGAACGAACCACTCTATAGCGGACAGTGCGGCTTTGGCTATAAAAACGCCTGTCGGAAACGTAATTCACATGGGTGACTTTAAGGTGGATACAACTCCTATTGTCGGAGATATGATAGATTTGGCAAGGCTGGGAGAGTTGGGCAAGGAGGGCGTTTTGGCGCTTATGTCTGACAGTACCAATGTCGAAAGACCGGGATATGCCATGAGTGAAAGGTCGGTCGGAGAAAAGTTTGAACAGATTTTTCAGAACTGTACAAAAAGAATTATTGTGGCGACCTTTGCTTCAAACGTACATCGCGTTCAGCAGATAATCGATGCTGCCGCAAAGAACGGCAGAAAAGTAGCTGTGTCGGGCAGAAGCATGGAAAATATTGTTGAAATATCTATTTTGTTGGGATATATGAAGGTCCCCGAGGGCGTACTGATAAATCTTGACAATATTAAAAAGTACAGACCAAATCAGATAGTAATTATAACTACCGGCTCACAGGGAGAGCCTATGAGCGCACTTACCCGTATGGCATTCAGCGATCACCGTAAGGTGGAAATCACAAAAAACGATCTCATCATTCTAAGCGCTACGCCGATACCGGGTAATGAAAAATCAGTGGCAAACGTAATTAACGAGCTGTTTAAAATCGGAGCGGAGGTTATATATAAATCTCTTGCAGAGGTACACGTTTCGGGTCATGCGTGCCAGGAGGAATTAAAGCTTATTTTGGGCTTGATAAAGCCAAAGTATTTTATTCCCGTTCACGGTGAGCATCGCCATTTGGTACTCCATGCGGCTCTTGCAAATAAGGTCGGAATACCGCCCGAAAGATGCTTTATTCTCGGAAACGGCTCTGTATTGGAGCTTGACGAAAACAGTGCGGCTGTAACGGGAGAGGTTCAGGCAGGAAAGATTTTGGTTGACGGACTTGGAGTCGGAGATGTCGGAAATATAGTATTAAGAGACAGAAAGCATTTGGCTGAGGACGGATTGATTATAGTTGTTGTAACTATTTCGTCCGATACGAAGGAAATGATATCAAGACCTGATATTATATCAAGAGGTTTTGTATATGTAAGAGAAGCCGAATATCTTATGGAAGGAATAAGAGGAACTGCCGAAGATGCTGTTAAAACAGTAATCAGCGGCAAGGGACACCTTGAATGGGCGGCTGTTAAAAGCGCATTAAAGTCCTCTGTTGCAAGATATATTTATGAACAGACAAAGAGGAATCCTATGATTCTTCCGATAATTGAAGAGGTATAACAAAAAACTCGCTGTACTAACGCAGCGAGTTTTTTGTTAGTTTATGTACAGCGGAACTATTTTCTGATTATTTACATCAACAAGCCCTGTGGTTGTTATCTTTATGTTCGGAATTACCGCAAGACTTACGAACGACATTGTCATAAGCGGAGCGGCAGCGTGTGGAATTCCCATAGCCTGTAATTCTTCATCAAAGGCTTTGTTTTGACGCACAACCTCATTTGCGTCGGCATTGGACATAAGTCCTCCGATAGGTAAAGGAATATCGGATGTGACATTTCCGTTTCTTACGGCGCATATGCCGCCGCCAAGCTCAATTACATGATTTACTGCCGCCGCCATATCATTATCATTTGTTCCGATAACGATTATGTTGTGCGAATCATGGGAAACGGACGAGCAGATTGCGCCCTCCTTTAAGCCTATTCCCGATATAAACCCAAGCCCCATATGCCCCGTATGATTGTGGCGTTCAATTACCGCAATTTTTAAAATATCCCGTTTAACATCTGTTCCGTTATTGATATTCCAGTCAATATCTGTAATTTCCTCATCGGTTATAAGCTGTTGAGGTATTGTTTTTATAATGCGGCATTTGCCTGATTTTGGCTCAATATAAAAATCATGCGCCGAAAGACGGTCAATATTTACCGAGTTCAGAACTGAATCAAGCAATTTTTGATGTACGGGCGGTGTCTGAATTTTATTACTTTCGATTTTTTTGCCTCTGCAATATACGTCTTTTATATCAATGCTTTCCAAATCATTTAAAATAAGCAGGTCGGCAAAATATGACGGAGCAACTGCGCCGATATGCTTTAAGCCAAAGCACTGAGCCGCCTGAACGGTAGCCATCTGTATTCCCGTTATAACCGATTTGCCCATTTTTGAAGCAGTTCGGATTATGTTATCTATCTGACCGTCCTTAATTAAATCATGAGCGTGCCTGTCATCGGTTACAAGCACACAGCGACGGCAGTACGGCTCATCAAACAGATCAATCAAGCCTTCAAGATTTTGCGCTGCCGTACCTTGACGAATCATAACCCACTGCCCTTTTTCTATGCGCTCGGCGGCTTCGCCAAATGATGAACATTCGTGGTCGGTTTGTATTCCGGCAGAAATGTATTTATCGAGAGCCTTCCCGCTGAGTAACGGAGCGTGACCGTCTATAGGGGCATTTTGCATACGTGCGTCCTTAATTTTCTCAAGAATACTGCTTTCGCCCGAAATAACTCCGGGATAATCCATAACCTCCGCAAGCCCCAAAACACGCTTATGAGAGTAATAGGGAAGTAAATCCTTTGCGGTAAGTACCGCTCCCGATTCATCAAATTTTGTTGCAGGTACGCATGATGGCAGCATTATGTAAACGGAAAGAGGAAGTCCTTCGCTTGCTTCAAGCATATAATCAATGCCGTTTGTACCGCAGACATTTGCAATTTCGTGAGGGTCGGCAATAATAGCCGTCGTTCCGTGCGGAATACATATTTTTGCCAGCTCAGACGGAGTAAGCATTGTGCTTTCTATGTGCATGTGAGCGTCTATAAATCCGGGGCAGACAAATTTCCCCGATATATCCTCAACAATATCTGCTTCATTGTCGGTGTAAGCACCTACGCCTATTATGGTATCATCACTAATAAGTATATTTTTCTTTTCGCATTTGCCCGTAAATACATTCACGACTGTGCCGTTTTTTAAAAGAGTTTTCATAGCAGTTCTCCGTTCTGATGCGTATTTTTATTTTGACAATGTAAATATTACAGCGTCAAAAGCATTAATTTGGTTAATATCACCGTAAATCTTTTCTTTAACAGAATATCCGTCTTTAAACGCAAGCGGATTTTCGACAGTTTTGTCCGAATAGTTTATGGCTGTACAGTAAATCTTATCATCGGCATAATGCAGGGTTACACAAACATTTTTATTATTTGAGATAACCTCATGAGATGAGATTTTATCGGCAAATATTTTTCGGTATATATCGCAGTAATTGCCGTCAAAAGCATTGCTTTGTTCAACAAGCATGGATTCAAGCGGGAAATTGAGATAATATATAAATCCGTTTCCAAGCTTGTTTTTTGAAATAATCGGATTGTTCGTATTATCATAAGCCAAAACGTCAGCATTTGTCGGTGTAAGCTCAAATATTCTTTCACGCATAAAATTGAATTTTTCGCCGTCGAATATAAAACTGCCCGTTTCGGTTTTCTTTTCCGAATCTTCTACTTTCATGCCGAAATTTTCTTCAAATTCGGAAATAATTCCTCCGTTGTTTGAAACATATAAAACAGAACCGTTGTCTTTGACTTTCCGAATAAGGTCAAGATAACGCTGTCTGTCCATGATAACGTGACCGTTTAATGATGGAAGAATATATGTATCGGCATCGGGAATTTCATCGTTGCAGTATGCGAAACTTATATTTAAGCCGGCTTGCTTTGCAAGACAGTAAGTCATATATGAAACATTCCATTGATTTATACCTTTCGTAAGCAAACATACTGCATCGGTATGAGCCTTTGGAAGTTCAAAGTCAAATGAAGATATAATATTTCCCGTTTTTTGCGTTTCAAGTAATACAGGCTTTGGTTTTCTGAATTTGTCAATCATGCCAAGCTCAACCTCACACATCTGATATGAATAGGGAGGAGCGGTCAAATTGGTTTGTTCGTTTGCACACCACCACATAACGCCGAGAGAACCGTTGGCATAGTTTGAAAAAAGATTAAGGCGCATAAAATCCGCCGCACGTTCGTTTGAACATATCATGGGTCCCATAGTGCCGGTTTCCTCAACAAAGCATGGCTTTTTTGCTATGTCTGCATACAGCTTTGTCTGTGCGGTTGCATGCATAAGAGTGCGGAATGATGATATTTTAGCTTTATCTGCCGGATTTACCCAGAACGGATAAGGGTGTGTTGTAAGAATATCATTTGCTTCTGCCTGACCTTGTATTGTCCATTCTCCGTTATCGGATTCAACCGATAAGCCGGTCATTCCCGAAATAATCGGGCGGGCAGGGTCAGCAGCTCTGATTGCGTTTGATATTATTAAGCTCCAGTTTGTGGCTTCGGCTTCGTTGTTTACGTCACCCATGTAATTACACTCATTGCCCAAATCCCATGCGTATATTGCAGGGTGGTATTTTAACCGTTCAATAAAGCCTTTAACAAACCTCTGCTCAAACAAAATTACCGTCAAATCCGTAATCGGGTTTTTATCGGTGAATGCCGGAGGAAGAAAACGTCTGCCGCTCATGCCGCCTGTCATAAGACCGACAATTAATTTTATATTATATTCCTTGCATAGATTACAGAAAATTTCAAAGCGGTTAAGCATTTCTTCGTCTAAGTAATATTTATTCTGAGGCCGCTTGTCATTTTCCAACATAAAACTATGAAAGTTCCAAGCAGAATATATTGCAATGACGGGCTGAAAATCACGCCAGTTTGGGAATACTCTCATATAGCGTATTCCGTGCGACGACAGAATTTCCAAATCCTCTTTAATTGCGTTTGTATCAAAATTACGCCACATATCAGTACCCGCATTTGATGCCCAGTAGTTACAGCCTATAATAAAGTTTTCCATGTCTAATTGCTCCTCTGTTATTTCTTCTCTTTTTTCTGTACATATGAGAATTTATATAATTTTTCAAGTATGTTGAAGTCTTTGCAGCCTGCATCATAGCCAAGCATTGCCGATACGATAGGCAGAATCAGCATTAATGCTATAGAATACCATGTAACAAAGCCGTGTGACATTCCGATAATTCCGAAATAGGGGAAAGTCCACAGCATAAATAAGGCGTTACCTGCAATTGCAAAACCGTTTGTAAGATATGTACCCGATTCATCTCCGCCGAAATGCCAAGCAAGCTTGTACAGTACAAATACAAACAGCATTGACAGCGATATGACAAGCCCCATAAAAAACCCTTTTAAAGGTTCAGTTTGTACAGACGTGTACGGACGCTTATCATACCATGCGAATTTATTCGCATAGCTGTAGATTACACAGCAGTTTATGAATATAAATATCCCCGAAAGTATTTCTTTGACAATACTTTTGTCAAGCAGTGCCCAAAATGCAACGAGTGTAAACAGGAGAGAAACTCCCGTTGCTATTGCCTGAACAACCAGCATATAAAATATTTGATACTTTTTTGTCATTTTTATTCCCTGACGCATAATTAATCAATCCTTTCTTTGTTGGAGAAACTTAGCGGCGCTTTTGCCTGCCGCAAATCCCGACGACCAAGCCCATTGCAGATTATAGCCGCCGCAGTCGCCGTCAATATCGAGAATTTCACCTGCGGCAAAAATCCCGTTTATAAGCCTTGACTGCATTGTATCGGCATCAAATTCATTTGTTTTTACTCCGCCTTTTGTGACTTGAGCGTTGTTCCATGACATCGTTCCGTCAATTTTGAATTTTCGGCATTTAATAATTCGAGCAATTTTTTCTATCTCCGTATCATTGAGCGACTTTGCCGTTCTTGAAAGCGGAGCAGCTCCTGCTTGCTTTAATATCAGTTGACCGAGCTTTTTGTTTATAATTCCCGACATGAACGATTCAAGAAACATATCAGAACAGTTTTTTCGCTTTTGCTTTAGTATTTCTTCCGTTTGAGCTTTAGAATATTCGGGCATAAAATCAAGCGATAATTCACTTTGATTATCTATATATGCCGACAGATAGAATATCGGAGGCCCCGATAAGCCGTAGTCGGTAAAAAGCACCTCGCCGTCATCGGATATATTGCCTATGCGGACACGTGCGTTTATCTTAATGCCTTTTAGCTTTTTTACCGTTTCAGGCTCGGTTTTTATCTGAACCAAAGACGGTTTAAGTTCCGTTACCGTATGCCCGAATTTTTCGAGGAGCTGATAGCCGCTGCCCTTTGACCCCGAAGAGGGGGAGGCTTTGCCTCCTGTTGTAATAATTACGGCGGATGCTTTTTCACGTTCGTTTTTATAAGAAACGAGCATAAAACCGTCTTTCTTTTTTATAATATCCTTTACTTCAAAATTGTATTTAACTTCAATCCCGAGAGCCTTTATGCGTTCTCGCAGAGCCTCAGAAACAGCCGACGCATTGCCGCAGTATGGGTATATCTTGCCCTTGTCCTCAATTTTTGTCAATACGCCCATTTCGGCAAATTTATTTATTGTATAGCTTACGTCAAATTCCGTTAGAGCGTTCGCCGCAAAATCGGCGTTTTGCCCGTGGTAATGCTCAATTGACGCATTTATGTTCGACAGATTGCATCGTCCGTTGCCGGTGGCAAGTATTTTTTTGCCAAGCTTATCATTAGCCTCAAATATTGTGACGTATGCGCCGTATTCTGCCGCCGCAACAGCAGCCGCCATTCCCGCCGCACCGCCGCCTATAACTGCAATTCTATTCATCGGCACACACTTCCGAAACCTTGCTTTGCTTACCGTTTCTTATATCGGTGAGCATTTCCGATATAATTGAACGCAGTATGGCAAGTATAGGAACCGATAATAACATTCCCATAAATCCAAACAGCGTTCCTCCGACCGATACCGCAAAAATAATCCAAAGAGGACGGATTTCAAGCGAGCTTTCCATGATTTTCGGAGCAAGCAGATTTCCATCAAGTTGCTGCAATACCAGAAGAGTTATGCCTGTATATACAGCTTTGAAAAATCCTCCCGTTATTACTGTTATAATAACCGCAAGGGCGCTTGAAATGATAGAGCCAAAATATGGAATCATATCCATAGCGCCTATAAATATTCCGAGTACAATTGCATACTTTACCTTTAACAGCGACAGTGCAAGCGAGCATACGATAGCCATTACAATGCTGCATATAAGCCTTGAATACAAAAAATCGGTAAAGATTTTGTTTATATCAAGCGCATAAGCCTTTATACGAACGGCTTTTTCCTCTCCCCATAAGGTTTTTATAAGATTAAAAAGCGAGACGGATATTCTGTCTTTATCAAGGAGCATATAAATAGAGGCGATAACCGCAATAAATGCGGAAACCAAGCCGCTTGTTATATTAAACACTCCCTGAGCGTATTTTCCGAGCTCCGAAATATCTATTTTATTAAATATGCTGTAGACTGAATTATGAAGGTCTGATGCAAGCGATTGGTTGCTTGAAAGCTTTTGCACCAATTCAAGATTACTTATATACCGTATTGCAACATCAAGATATGTCGGCAGGTTTGTATATAAGTCAAGTAAATTTCGGTAAAGCAACGGTATCAGCGAGCAAAGCGACCATACAACTATGCCGACAGCAATAAGATATGTTAAAAGTATGCTCAGACCGCCGGCGTGCTTTTGAAAATATTTTATATTTATTTTTAAAAGCAGATTTTTTATTCTTGACGCAGGCAGATTAAGAAGATATGCAATTATAAAACCGCCGAAAAACGGCGCTGCCGCTGACAGAACCGTGCCTATAACTTTGGTTATGTTGCTTAAATTATCAAACGTTTTATATACTGTTATGACTGCAACGGCGAATATAAAAGCCGCCGCCCATTTTGAATATTTTTTGAAAATGTTCATCTAAAGACTCCGTAATAGTAATCGGGGCTGCCATACCAAAATACGGCAACCCCATAAATTTATTAAATTTTATTTAACTTCAACGATTATCAGCTTTGCGGTATATGCGCCGTTTGAAATTGTGCAGCGTGCTTCAACCGTATCGCCGACTTTCAAATCAGTCATTTTCTTTTCCGCACCCAATGATGTTATGATTTTTGCAGAATCATTTTTGCAGAATACTGTTTCGGGCGTATCAGAACCGTCTTTAAGGATTTTAATAAATCCGTATGATGTGTTTATGCTTGTAACAACTCCCGAAATTTTGCCCTCCGAATCAGCGGCTCCCGAATAAACGATTTTTGTTATTGCGCCCGATTCGGTCGTTACTTTAACATAATCTCCGACTCTGAAATCATAAAGTGTAGCGTCCTCGCCGTTTCTTGTTATGCTGACGCTTGACGGAACAACAAATGTCTTGTCCTCGCCGTTGGTTCGCACTACCATTGAAGGTTCGGCGGATATGTTTATTGATTGAATTGTGCCCTCTATTGTACGTGTTGCGGAGGTTGCAATTATATTTGTAACTGAACCGTATTCAAGGGTAATGTCGATTGTATCACCCGGGTACAGGTCGGACATTGAAGACGTAAGCATATTTTTACGAACCGAAACATTATCCGAAACAGGATAAGTCATACCGTCATACTGCTTGTCGCCGTGTGATATTGTAATTGAAAGCTCGTCGTCAAGGTTAATGCTTGTAATCTTTGCATTTGAAATTTTCTGTGTTTTGTTCTGACCTGTAACAGATACAACAAGCCCGTCCTCAACAGTGATTGTCATAAGGTCATCAACTGTAAAGCTTTTCAGTGTTGCCGGAGAACCCTCATATGTTACGGCAATATTCTTTGAGCACTGATATTGATTTGTCTTTGTTGAGCCGTTGGGTTTCAATTTTAAATAAGTATTGCTTGACGAATATGTCGAACCCTGATAACGTCCTGTTATAACCTCATCGGGAGTTGACGATGTTGTATCAACAACAGCTGCAACGCCGTTTGACAATGTTACGTTTACATTTACCGATGTAAGCATATCGGCAACGGGAGTGACCGCACCTTGAATCTTAAATACTGTCGAATCGGTGTAAGGGTAATCCGTTGAACCCTTATCGGTTTCGACCGTAATTGTCTTTGTTTCGGTATCAATTGATTTTAATTTTCCTTCTACATATTGATATGCGGTTTTGTCAACCACTCTTGCAAGCATTGTTGCCATCTGACTTCTGAGAACCGGCTCAAGCGGTGCGAATTTGTTATCGTCCATACCTGTCATAATGCCTTGGTCTCCGGCATATTTTACGTATTGAATTGCATTTGAAGGAATTTCTTTTGCGTCAGTGTAGTCAAGAATAATTCCCGTTTCGGCTTTGGCATCGTCTTCGCCGCCCATTGCTTTTGTAATGATAATTGCGGCTTCATAACGTTTCATGGGAGTATCCTTAACGTCCTTTATATATGTGTCAAGGTCGCTTTTTGTCAGTGCTCCCTTATAAAGCATATATACTATCTCGTCCGTACCCCATTGCAGATAATAGCTTTTAAGCATATCATCATATGTATCGTGGGCTTTTTTCAGAATTTCCGCATTTGCGTCATCGTTTGAGCCCATAGCTCTTGCAAAAAGAGCTATACATTCAAGCTTTGTAATATTTTGGTCCGGCTTGAAAGTACCGTCGTCATAACCGTTTATGTAGCCTGCCGAAGCCATTTTTTCAATATTGTCTCTTGCCCAGTCGTATTTTGTATCGCTTATATCACTGAACGCACCCTTAGCCGCAAAAGCAGTTGCAGTCATAGTAAGCGTAACAGCAGCTGCTGTTAATGTGCTGATAAATCTTTTCATATTAATCATTCCTTTCTTTTATATAACCTATACACATATATAATAACATATTTTTTTTATATAATCAATAGTTTACACTAATTTTCATAAAAAAACCATAAAAATTTACAGAATGTTTATATATTATGCGGACTTTTCCTTTATTCCGACCATTTTACAAGCGGGTCTTATCGGACATTCACCGCATTTGGGACTGCGTGCGGAGCATACCGCTCTGCCGTGATACACAAACTGATGACACAGCTTAAGCTGCCGCTCGGGAGGTATTATTTTTTTTAATTCAAATTCTATTTTTACGGGGTCAGTGTTTTTTGTAAGTCCGATTCTGTTTGTAAGTCTTATACAGTGAGTATCCACAACAACCGCCGGCTGACCGAAAATATCGCCCAAAACAAGATTTGCGGTTTTTCTGCCCGTTCCCGCAAGCGTAAGCAAATCCTCCATTGTGTCGGGAACTTGTCCGCTGTAAACATCAATAATGCGGCGGCAGCACTGTATAATATTTTTTGATTTGTTTTTATAAAAGCCTGCCGAATGTATATAGTCCTGAAGTTCATTTATATCCGCATTTGCGTAATCCTCCGCAGTTTTGTACCGCTCAAAAAGCTTTTCGGTAACTATATTGACACGTGCGTCCGTGCACTGTGCGCTCAGCTGTGTGGCAATCAGCATTTCGAGCGGACTGCTGTAATTGAGCGAGCATTTTACATCGGGGTATGCCTTGTCCATAAGCGTAAGCAGCAGAGAAACACGCTCTTTCTTTGTCATTTTAAAATCAAATCCTTTCCGTAAATAATTTAATAATTATATTATATATTTTTTTCGGCAAAATTGCAAGAAAAAGCTTGATATTTTTTTATTTTATAGTATAATAATGAGCAGATAGAGCATGAATAAGAGCAGATACAAGCTTTTGTTTGCGCTGTATTACATATATAATTTAAGATGATTAAGGAGAGTTGATTATTATGAAATTAAGAGAAAATGAAGTATTATTGTTTCAGGGAGATTCGATAACGGACGGAAACAGAGGCAGAAACGAGGACCTCAATCATGTTATGGGTCACGGCTATCAGTTTATTGTCGGCGCAAAGTTACATGTCGACAATCTTGAAAGGAATATTAAAACCTTCAACAGAGGAATAAGCGGAAACAGGATTGCGGATTTATACGGAAGATGGATTGAAGATACTCTGAATCTAAATCCTACAATGCTGAGTATTCTTATAGGTGTGAATGACGCATGGTTTGAATATGACAGCAAATCAGGCTCAAATCCTCAGCGGTATGAGAGAATATACAGAATGCTGCTTGATGAAGTGCGGGAGCAAAATCCCGATATTAGATTTGTCATTATGGAGCCGTTTACGGGTGAGAATTTCGGGTCTGACGAAAGAAGAAAATTTTTTGAAGAATATGTAAGCAAATTACAGCCGATAACAAAAAAGCTTGCAGAAGAATATGATGCCGCATATGTGCCGCTGCAGACGGTGTTTGACGAATACAAAAAAATCGTGCCGTCAAAGGAGCTTATATGGGACGGAGTACACCCGACAATAACGGGACATGAGCTTGTAGCAAGACAATGGCTCAAATGTGTAGAGGAAAAATGGGGTAAATAATCTGAAAGGGCGGAGCGTCTATGACGATACGGAATTTAATAAACGTACTGAAAAATTACCGATGGCAGAGCTTTCTGCTTAAAAGCTATGTAATTATTTTCTGTATCGTGAGTATTCCGCTCGGAATATTTACGGCGGTAATATCGGGAAATTACCGCAGCAATATGATTTCAAACATAAAAATGCTCAGCAATAATTCGGATTCGGCATTGTTATATTATGTCGATTCACAGCTTGAAAAAATTGAAAAATTCTACTTAAATCTGAAAAATTCAAGCTCATATAAAGACGATTTTGAGTATATGATGATATGTGACAATCTCGGCACGGATTGGGAATCGGAAAGTACAAAGGTAATAAAAAGATATATGGAAAGCTTTGTTTCGGATAACGAATTGATTAAGTCCATTTATCTTTACAGTACAAATTCGGATTATGTGTATTCAACAAGTTATCCGTCAAGCAATTATCTTGACAGCTTTCAGGATAAGGAAGCTATCTTTACCGATATAAATAAAAACGGATTTGAGTCAAGAAAAAAAGTAATGAATTATTCGGAATATGATTTTATTACAATTCCGAAAAAGCTGACCGACGGGGGCGAAGAACGGGGCGTTTTGATTTTCAATATAGATGCGGCAAAGCTGTTTTATAAAATGAAAGAAAATGACATAAGCCTTGAAAGCTGGTTTATTGCGGATTCCGATAACAATATAATATACTCATCGGATTCGGGTATCAAGCAGGGTACAAGCTGTGAGAAGTACGATATTTTAAAAACGGGTGCGCAGGGAGCTGAGAAAATCAAAAAAGACAACACAGTAACGACGGCAATAAAATCGAATACGGGGAGTTTTTCGTATATATTTGTAAACAGGTATGATACATATTCCCAAAGCAGAAGAATGTATGTATTTTCCGTTATACTTATCGGAACGCTTATGCTTGTGCTGGGACTGATTATTTCTGCGATACTTACAGTATTCTTTTACAAATATTTATCGGCAATAGTTGAAATGCTTCAGCCGTATACCACGCTTTATGATATTCAGGAAAACTCAAAGCATACCACAAAGGAAATGCAGATAATAACAAACAGCATACTGGCGGTTACATCGCAGAATAAGGATTTGAGGGAGGAGCTGTCAAACCGTCTGGACGCACTCAAAAAAGCACAGTCGTCAATGCTGCAAATGCAGATAAATCCGCACTTTCTGCACAATACGCTGAACAGTATAAATGCGATTGTAATAGGAGAATTTAAGGGAGATACGATTGTGTCGGATATGATAACGGGTCTTGCCGAAATACTGCGTTATTCGCTTAATACCGCCGAATATCTGGTGTCTCTCGAAACGGAGCTTATGTATCTTGATACATATATTGAAATTCAGCGGATAAAATATAATAACAGATTTTCCATTGAATATGATATTGATGAAACGTCAAAAAAATGCAGGGTTTTAAAACTTTCGTTGCAGCCTTTGGTTGAAAATGCAATAACTCACGGCATAATTCCCAAAAATGAATACGGAACAATAAAAATAAAAACCCGCCTTTATAAAGAACGTCTGGAAATTATTATAGAAGATGACGGAGTGGGAATAGGACGCAATGAACTGAACGAGATAAACAAAAAGATGCAGAACGATGTGTTTATGCTCGATAAATCACTGGGTATTGATAATACCGCAAAAAGAATACGTCTGATATTCGGTGATGAATACGGACTGAGAATAAGTACGTCGGAGCATGGCACGAAAATCGTAATGACCGTTCCGAAAATAATGTAGAGGTTAGATAAAATGTATAAAATTATAATGATAGACGATGAGGAGCTGGCTTTAAAATCAATTCCCAATGCGATTGACTGGGAGGATTACGGACTTGAACTGACAGCGGTGTTCAGCGATGCGGCAATGGCAATGGAATATATTTATACTCATCGGGTAGACGGTATTTTTACCGACATCAAAATGCCTAAAATATCGGGACTGGAGATAAGCAGAAAGGTTCGGGAGGATTTTCCCGACACAGTTGTTTTTCTCATAAGCGCCTATTCCGAATTTGAGTATGCGTATGAGGCAATAGAAAACGGAGTTTCGGGATATATACTTAAACCGATAAACTATAAAAAGCTTGTTGATGCCTGCGGGAAAATGAAAGAAATGCTGGATAAAAAGCACAACGGCAGTGCGGCGGGATTTAAAAGCAACTGCTCGGAAAGACTTCAGAATCTCGTATCGGATTATATAAACAGAAAAGCGAATAACATAGATAAAATATCACAGTGCCTGAAGGACGAAAAATATGATACGGATACCGAAAATTTCCCGTGTGCGAAAATTTCGGTTGCACTGATTGACTTGCTTGAATATCTTTCGGAAACATGGACTCACGGAAAGGAAAATCTGTATCTTGCTCTCGGTCAGCTTATGGAAAACAGGGGAGTTTACGTGATACCATATCTGAATTATTTTGACTGTATGGAGTTGTTGGTGCTGTCAAAAACAAGCGATTATGAAAAATTCAGAAAAAATCTTAATGAATTTAAAAATGTATATACGGCAAACTGCTTTGAAAACTTAAATCTTGCCGTTTCCGTGTCAATAATAAAGGTGTTTGAAGCGCTGAGCGATATAAATAAGGAAAGTCCGGAGGGTCGTTACGATTTTCAGAATATATATAATTATATTGAATCGGGAAAAACGGGACTTGCGGAAAATGCACTTGAAAATATTATCAATACGGGCGGAGAGCGCGGACGGCGGGAGCTTGCTGAATTTCTTGCCCTTGAATTTAATAACAGAACGGGAAACGAACTTCACTGTGAGGATGCGTCGGCTGAAAAGCTTCGAGATTTGGTGCGCAGAATGACAGAGTATTTTGAGTATCATAATAACACGGAAAAATCAATACACAACGCAAAGGAGTATATAGACAATCATTATAATGAGCACCTATCACTCAATGACGTTGCGGCAAAAGCGTATCTGAGCGTATCGCAGTTTACAAGGCTTTTCAAAAAAGAGTATGATGTATCGTTCATAAATTATCTTAACAGAGTCAGGATAGAAAAGGCGTGCGAGCTGCTTGTGAATACGGATTATTCAACAAATGTTATATGCGGAATGGTGGGATATACAAGCTACAGCTATTTCAGCAAAAAATTCAGACAGTATAACGGGTGTTCGCTTATAGAATACAGAACGTCAAATAAGAAATAAATAAAACGGGGCTGTCAATCAGCTTCGTTTTTTAGCGTATAATAGTCAAAACTAACTGCGTTTATACTAATTTGTGTATAATATCAGTCTTAAATTTTGGATAAATTCACCAATATGCGTTTATTGACATTTCTGTAAACTATGATATAATATAATTATAATGGGTAAGTATCGTAGCTGTTTGCTCATTAATATTGAAAAACAAGCAAAAAATTTTGCTCATTTTTTCAATACTGTCTTTATGCCGCAGTGACGGCAGGACAAAAAACGACAGAAAATAACTTAAAAACCGCAAAAAAATGTGCGGGGAATGGAGAATTTAGTATGGATGGTAAAACAATTCAAATCCTGACGGCTATGGTTATTTATATGGCTATAGTAATAGGGATAGGCGTGGTATTTGCGAAGAGGGCGAATAAGAGCTCGGAAAATTATTTTTTGGGCGGACGTTCTCTGGGACCGTGGGTTACAGCTATGAGTGCGGAGGCTTCCGATATGAGCGGCTGGCTGCTTATGGGCTTGCCGGGAGTGGCGTATTGGTGCGGACTTGCGGACGCTGCATGGACTGCAATCGGATTGGCGGTAGGTACATATTTTAACTGGCTTATTGTTTCAAAGAGATTGAGACGGTACAGCATACGGGCGAATAATTCAATTACCCTGCCCGAATTTTTTTCAAACAGATTCCGCGAGGATAAAAAGGTTATTATGACCTTGTCGGCGCTGTTTATTCTGATTTTCTTTACTGTATATGCGGCAAGCTGCTTTGTAACATGCGGCAAGCTGTTTTCGACTCTTTTCGGTATGTCTTATATTTCGATGATGATTGTCGGAGCGGTATTTGTTCTGATTTATACAATACTTGGCGGATTTTTGGCTGAGAGTGCGTCCGACTTCATGCAGGGCGTTGTAATGGTAATTGCGTTGGCGGTTATTGTTGTGATGGGCGTAAGTCATGCGGGAGGCTTTTCGGCAATAATAGAAAATTCAAAGCAAATTCCGGGCTTCCTTGAATTTTTCGGAATTGCTTCTCCGGCGCTGGGTGCTGACGGTGAACAGCTTGTTGAGGCGGGAAAGCCGGTGTTCGGTGCTGTCGCTCCTTACGGAACTCTTAAAATATTCTCCATGCTTGCATGGGGCTTGGGATATTTCGGTATGCCGCAGGTTCTGCTGAGATTTATGGCAATCCGAAAAGAAGAGGAGTTAAAGCGTTCAAGACGTATAGCAATGGTATGGGTAATTATATCGCTTGCAATAGCCGTATTTATCGGTATAGTCGGCAGAGAGCTTTACCCGACCGAGCATCTTACGGCAACAAGTGCGGAAAATATATTTATAACTCTTTCGACAAAATTACTGCCGCCGCTGCTTGCAGGATTTGTTATGGCAGGTATTCTTGCGGCAACAATCAGCTCGTCTGATTCATATTTGCTGATTGCGGCGTCCGCATTTGCTAAGAACATATATCAGGGCTTGTTCAGAAAAAAAGCGGACGATAAAGAGGTTATGACCGTATCAAGGATTACCCTTTTGGCGATTGCGCTTATTGCTATTGTTATTGCACTTGATGAAAAGAGCATAATATTCAAAATTGTATCGTTTGCATGGGCAGGTTTCGGAGCGACATTCGGACCGCTTGTATTGTTTTCTCTGTTTTGGAAGAGAATAAACAGAGCGGGAGCAATTGCCGGAATGGTCGGTGGTGCGGGAATGGTATTTCTTTGGAAACTTGTGATTTCAAACATAGGCGGAGCATTTGCGATTTACGAGCTGCTGCCGGCGTTTATATTCTCCTCGATATGTATAGTTGCGGTATCATTAATTACAGCACCGCCGTCAAAGGAAATTGAGGAAGATTTTGAGGCAGTCAAGAGCAAATAGGTTTTGTGATTTTTAAGAGGGAAACGATATGGACATTTTTGATATTTTAACAATGATAGGAGGCTTATGCCTGTTCCTGTTTGGTATGAGCGTTATGGGCGAGGCGCTTGAAAGAAGAGCCGGAGGAAGTCTGAAAGCTATTCTCGGCAAGCTTACGAAAAATAAGCTTATGGGATTTCTTACGGGATTGGGCGTTACTGCCATTATTCAAAGCTCATCTGCGACAACCGTTATGGTGGTAGGTTTTGTAAATTCGGGTATTATAACGTTAAGACAGTCAATAGGCGTTATTATGGGCGCAAACATAGGCACGACCGTTACGGCATGGATATTAAGTCTTGGCGGAATATCAAGCGATAATGTGTTTGTGCAGCTTTTGAAACCGACATCATTTACGCCTATTCTTGCTTTAATCGGTATTGCAATGCTGATGTTCGGCAAAACAAGCAAGAAAAAAGATACGGGAACTGTTCTTTTGGGATTTGCGACATTAATGTTCGGTATGGATACAATGACAGGCGCAGTATCGGGACTGGCTGATGTGCCGGCATTCCGAAATATGTTTCTTGCGTTCCAGAATCCGATTCTCGGAGTTTTGGTCGGAGCGCTGCTCACCGCCATTATTCAGTCAAGCTCGGCGTCTGTCGGCATATTGCAGGCGCTGACGGTAACGGGACAGGTATCATACGGTGCGGCTATTCCTATTATAATGGGACAAAACATAGGTACTTGTATAACGGCAATATTGTCATCGTTCGGCACAAATAAAAATGCAAAGCGTGCGGCTGTTGTGCATTTATCGTTTAACGTTCTCGGAACGGTTATATGGCTGACTATATTCAGCTTGATTTCGGCAATATTAAAACCGGCAATTCTCAATGAAAACGCTTCGTTCCTCGGAATTGCGGCAGCTCATTCGATATTCAATATCGCATGTACGGTTTTGCTGCTCCCTATGTCATCGGTTCTTGAAAAGCTCGCATATACGCTTGTACCCGATACCAAGCAAAAAGACGTTACCGTGGATTTGGACGACAGACTGCTTGCAACCCCTCCAATTGCGCTTGACAGATGCAATACTCTTGTATGTGAAATGGCGGGAATATCGGTTTCCGTACTGAAGGACAGTTTTAAAATATTGACTGATTTTGATGAAAAGCTTGCGGAAGAAATCAATGAAGGTGAAGCGAAAGTTGACCATTATGAGGATATTCTCGGAACTTATCTTGTAAAGCTTAGCAGTTATCAAATGAACGATAACGACAGCGGAACAGTGTCAAAGCTTTTAAAAGCAATCGGAGATTTTGAGCGTATTTCAGACCATGGTGTAAACATTCTTGAGTCGGCTGAAGAACTTCAGAAGAAAAATATTCAGTTTACCGAATCTGCGATGAAAGAGCTTGAAACAATGTGTGCGGCGGTAAGTGAAATATTGACTCTTGCCTATACCGCATTTGTAAACAACGATTTAAAGCTTGCAAAAAGTATAGAACCGCTTGAACAGGTTATTGACGACTTAAAGCCGAAAATGAGAAACGGACATATTAACCGTTTGAAGAACAGAGAATGTTCAATTGAGGCGGGATTTGTCTGGGCAGATTTAACCACAAACCTTGAGAGAACCGCAGACCACTGTTCAAATATTGCGGTTTGTATCATTGACGCTGCTGAAAACAATATGAATCTTCATGAGTCGCTCAAGGATTTAAAGACGAATAACACTGAATTTGACAGAATGTATAAGGAATACTCGAATAAATATAAAATATAATGCGAAAAATAAGCGTCGCATCTCACCCTTTTCAAATGCTTGAAGTATCAGTATACGTCGTCGCATTATCAAAGGGCAATCTGCTCGTTTCTTTTCCGCATTATGACGGAGAGAAAAATAAGCGTCGCATTTCACCCTTTTCAAATGCTCGAAGTATCAGTATACGTCGTCGCATTATCAAAGGGCAATCTGCTCGCTTCTTTTCCGCATTATGGTGGAGAGCGAAATAAGCACCGCATCTCACCCTTTTCAAATGCTTGAAGTATCAATATACGTCATCGCATTATCAAAGGGCAATCTGCTTGCTTCTTTTCAGCATTATGACGGAGAGAAAAATAAGCTCCGCATATTTTTTGCGCAAGTGTAAATAATCTTTAATAAATAAAAAAGGAGATGGTTTAGTGGACCCGTTACCTCGAAGCAGGTATATAAAAAACAAACATAACGATGTCAGACGTCTTTGATTTGATATGCAATGTGAAAATAAACAATGCTGTTAAAATTGGGAGGATGTATATCGGAAATGTTTAAACAACTATTACTACAGTTAATACTTATATTAATTAATGCTTTTTTTGCGGCAGCAGAAATTGCGGTTATCTCGCTTAATGAGAAGAAAGTCAAGTCTAAGGCTGACGACGGTGACAAGAAAGCTCAGAAAATGTTAAAAATGATAGATAACCCGACAAAGTTTTTATCGACCATTCAGATTGGCATTACATTGGCAGGATTTTTGGGCTCGGCTTTTGCGGCGGATAATTTTGCGGAAAAACTGTCAGAGGCTATGGTAAACAGCTTTAATGCTGCGGAACACTATTATACAACGGTAAATACAATAGCGGTGGTTTTAATTACATTGATATTGTCATTCTTTACATTGGTTTTGGGAGAGCTTGTGCCGAAAAGAATAGCAATGCGGCATAAGGAGAAGCTGGCGGAAACGGTGTGCGGATTAATATCGGCTTTGACTATGATTTTAAAACCAATCATATTCCTGCTGACGGTTTCGGCGAACGGGGTTTTACGGTTGATTGGAATTGACCCTGAAGAAAAGGATGATGCTGTATCCGAAGAGGATATTGTGATAATGCTTGACGCAGGTGTTGATGACGGAACTCTTGATGAGGACGATATTGAGTACATAAAAAATGTATTTAAGCTTGACAGGCTTACGGCGGCTGATATAATGACGCACAGGAAACAGATTGTTTTTGTGCAGGAAAACAGTACAGACGAAGAAATTATTAAAATTATAGAAGAAAACGGATATACGAGAATGCCTGTATACGCAAATAATAATATTGATGACCTTGTGGGAATACTTCATTCGAGAGATTATTTGTTAAAGCACGGACGGCAGGGATTTAATATAAAAGACGCAATGTTTGAGCCTACGTTTGTGCCGGAAACAATGCATGCTGATGTGCTGTTTAAGGATATGCAGACAAATCATGACCATATTGTTATCGTTGTGAACGAGTACGGGGTACTTGCGGGAATTGTAACAATGGAGGATATTCTTGAAGAAATTGTCGGCGAGATTTGGGACGAATCTGATGAAGAAATTGACAATATCAGCGAAATAGGGGAGAATAGGTATCGAGTGCTATGTACTACATCGCTGACGGAGTTTTTTGAATTTTTTGAGCTTGAACCTGATGAAACGTCCGAAGCAACGACGGTTAATGGGTGGCTTATTGAAAAAAATGAAACAATTCCTCAGAAAGGATATTCATTTGATTATGAGAACGTATCGGTGACGGTAACGAAAGCTGATGAGCTTATGACGCTGGAAATTGAGGTTGATGTGAAAGAACCGAATGTAATTCAAACATAAATACCGTGTACGGAAAATTATTATATTAAAAAATCCGCATAGATATGCGGATTTTTTTAATTGTGGCACACCTGACAGGACTTGAACCTGCGGTCTCGGGAATCGGAATCCCGCATTTTATCCAGCTAAACTACAGGTGCATACATAACATTTGTATTCTACCACATTCAGCGCCGATTGTCAAGTTTTTTTGAGCAATTACCTGCTTGCAATTAAATGTTCTGCCGGTATTTTTATTGTTACAACACAGAGATTACTGTTCTGTATCTCTGATTTGCTGCCAATTATCCTTGTCATATTATCGGAAGTATTGCGCTTTATGAATTATAAGCCATTTTCCTGAAAATTAGATTAAACGGTGTATTTCGGAAAAGATATTATTACTCTTAATCCGCCGAGAGGGGAACGCTCAAGAGTAAGTCCGTATTTTTGACCGAATACAATCTGATACCTTTTATGTACGTTTATGATTCCTATATTTTTCCGCTTGCGGTTAGGTGCGGTGAGCGACTGCTGTAAATTTTCAATATCTGCGTCTGAAAGACTGCCGCCGTTGTCGTCAATTATTATTGATATGTATTTATCGCAGTCACAGCCCGATATACAGATTTTTCCGTTATCTCCTCCGGGCTTTATTCCGTGAAATATGGAGTTTTCGATTATGGGCTGGAGAGACAGCTTAAGCATATGATATTGCTTAATGTTTTCGGGAATATTCCAGTCTATTTTAAATGAATTTTCATATCTTATGTTCAGAAGATTTACATAAATACAGCTATATTCATATTCCTTTTGTATGCTGATAATGTAATTGTCGGATTCGATAAAGCTGTTCATCATATCGCCCAAACAGGCAAGCATATCGGAAATCGGATTAATTCCGTTGAACTCCTCAAATGCTTTAAGATTTATCACTTCAAGCGTATTTCTTAAAAAATGAGGCGTAATTTGAGATTGCAGAACAGCAGTCTGGGATTTTTGCAGCTCGTTATACTGCTTGAAAAATTCCTGTCTCATGGTTTTATTAGTTTCGATATGAGTGATAATGTTTGAGGTTATAAAATCAAGCTCGCTTGATTTGTCCGAATCGCTTGTGTAATATATGCCGTGCTTTTTAAATACGTCCATGATTGTTTTGATTGCGCTGTATGAACGGAATGCGGTGAATATGGAAAGCATTATACAGAACAGCAGTGCAAAAATTATAAACGTTTTCGTGTTGTAAAACAGCGATGAAAATTCGCTCACATATGTGTTAATCGGCATGGTGAGAGCATAGTTGATTCCGCCGCAGCTTTTTGATTTGCGTACTGATACGATATTCTTTTTTTCTATATCGCTGTAAGTTGATTTTTCGCTGTTATATTTTACATTAAGCTTAAGCCCTATATTATTGTAATCATTGGCGCATATAACCGTATTTTTATCGTCAAGAATTAACAGGCTGTCGGCGGCACTTTCGCTGCCGAGCTGCTTTAACAGCTTTTCTATATTGATATTTATTATAACCGCTCCGCTTTTTGATGATTTGTCGGCGGATAAAACGGGCTTTATTATTGTTATCAGATACGGATAAGTGTTATTTTTCAGGCGCAGGCTTATTGAAGAATCGGTTGAAGTATTGTTAAGCCCGCTGTAAATATCATGCCAGCCCGAATCCTTCATTTCATTTAGCGGAAAGCTGTTTGTGCCGGTAATAATACTCTTGCTCACATCGGAATATATAAACAGAGAATCTATGTAATTTCGGGTCATGGTTATCTGACGCAGATTCTGATATATTCCGTTGACGTCTACGTCCTTGTTGCCCCATGCATAAAAATTTATATCGTTTTGCATGGATATATACGCCGAAACGGTATCGGTATCGGAAATCATTGTGTCGATAATTTCAGAGCATCGGAGAAGATTGGAGTTGTTAGATTCTTCTATCTGCTTTTCAAGACTTGTTTTTCCGTTATTATAAAATAAAAGGCTTATCAAAGCGAATGGTATGGCGATAATCACAAATGAAACTATAAAATCTCTTACAAATACGCTGTTGCTTCTGCATAGCTTGAAAAAATTAAATATCGGAGCAAAATGCTTGTGTGTATTCATTTTTTATTCCTTTCCCGACTGACCGTCCGAACCGCTGTTCCCGAGTATATAAAACTGACGGGGCGTATATCCCGTAATATTTTTAAAGGTTTTGCAAAAATACGACATGCTTTTATAGCCGATGTTTTTACATATTTCTTCAATTTTAAAATTACCGCTCAATATCATTTCTTTGGCTTTTGTCATTCTTAAATCCAAAAGGAAATCGGAAAAATTCTGCCCCGTATGCTTTTTGAAAAAATGACTGAAATAGGCGCTGTTCATATTAACGTGCTTTGAAATTGTATGCAGTGATATATCATCGGAGTAATGCTCGTTTATAAAGCTTATTGCCTGTTCTATTGTGCGTTTATCATATGCCGAGGAATTAATAACCGAAATATCGCCCTTGCTTACGAGTGCATTTATATCATTGAATTTATCGGTAATTTTTATTTCCGCCGAAATGCCGACTTCATCGCAGAGAGTAACGGCGGCGGTTTTCAGATATTTTTCAAGGTCGTACGACATATCCGAAATTGATTCATATTTTGACGACTGTGCAATATACCGCACAATATTATCGTTAAAATCGGTTTGATAAAAGTGTATTTTATCCTCCGCCGGCGCAAGCGAGGAGAATATGAAATTTTTTAACAGCTCACTCAGCTCTGAAGAACCGTAATTCCATTTATTATCTATAAAGTCATTGTAATTTTTTATTTCAACCGAAAAAACGCAGTATTTGGAGTTTACGACCTGTTTATGATTTCCGTCGTACATAATCATCATAAGGTTTTTTATATCGTCCTTCATGATTTTTCTGTCGTTGAGTATGCAGTTATAAAGAATTTCGATAAGGCAGTTATTATAGCTTTCATATGTTTTCGCTTTAATACTCTGCTTGTTTTCAGTTTCAAATTCGTTATATATTTTATTCATTACCGCCTCGAATTCCGAATAACGGGTAGGCTTTGAAACAAAACCCTCGACATTATATTTAATTGCCGCACGGACGTATTCCATTTCTTCATATGCGCTTATGATAACCGTTTTTATATAACGCTTGTTTTCGTATATGTATTTTACAACGTCAATGCCGGTACCGTTGTCCATTCTGATGTCGGTTATTACAACATCTGCGTCATTGGATTTAAGATATTCGATTACATCGTTGCCGCTGTCAAAGCATTGCTCAACATAAAAATTACCTATATGATTAATATAGTTGCGAATACCGTTCTGAATGCTTTTTTCATCGTCCGCTATTATGACCTTATACATAACTACAATCCCTTCAATATTATTATAATTTAATTATACCTGAAATTTTATGTTTGTCAATTAATATTTTGCAAAGTCACAAATTTAGAGCAAAAATACAAAAATTATTATATTTACACTGCATATGTGCTGTGATAAAATTATTATATAAATAAATCAGAGGAGTGGTCTGGATGAAAACAGCGCTATCAAAGGCGGTAAAAAGCAATAAAATGGCGAGGAGGCTTAACACGGAGCTTAGTCTGCTTGCGATACCCGGAATAATTTTGCTGATTGTTTTTTGCTATATTCCGATGTTCGGAGTGGTAATTGCATTCAAGGACTATAATATGGCAAAAGGAATTTTCGGCAGTGACTGGGCGGGACTGAACAATTTTAAATTTTTCTTTGAATCTATGGACGCATTCAGAGTTATAAAAAATACTGTGCTCTATGGATTTGTGTTTGTGTTTCTGGGAATGATTTTCCAGATAATTCTGGCGCTGCTGCTTTTTGAAGTAACAAACAGAAGAGCGCTTAAAGCATATCAGACGATAATGATTCTTCCGAATTTTCTGTCGTGGGTAATAGTGGGATATATAACATATATTTATCTCAGCCCCGAAACGGGAGTATTAAATTCGGTAATATCGGCTCTTGGCGGAGAAAAGATAAAATGGTACAGCAATTCAAAGTATTGGCCGTATATACTGACAATAGTAAACATATGGAAAGGAATAGGAATGGGTAGCATATATTATTATGCCGCTCTTATGGGAATCGACGCATCTATTTTTGAGGCTGCCGAAATAGACGGAGCCTCCAAGTTTCAGAAAACAGTATACATATCACTGCCGTCGCTTGTTCCGATAATTACAATACTTTTGATTATGAGTATCGGAGGAGTTATACGAGGAGATTTCGGACTGTTTTATCAGATTCCGAGAGATATAGGTCTGCTGTATCCTACGACGGATATAATCGAAACATATGTGTTCAGAGGACTGCGAGGCGGAAACATGGGCGTTTCCACGGCTGTCGGACTGTTCCAGTCTGTAGTCGGACTTGTACTCGTAACCGCGACGAATACAATCGTTAAAAAGATTGATTCCGAAAATTCGTTATTCTGATTGGGGGGTGAAAATGATGAAAAAAATAAGCGTATCAAAAATAATTCTGCATCTTGTTCTGATATTGCTGTCACTGACATTTATAGTACCGTTTATTTATGTAATATCAATATCGTTTACACAGGAGGCGGCACTGCTTGACGGATATAAGCTTATACCGAAACAGTTCAGCACGGAAGCGTATCAATACGTTTTTGCAAATCCGCAGAAGGTTCTTAATGCGTATAAGACAACGATAATAGAATCGGGGCTGGGAACATTTTTAAGCCTTGTAGTTATGTCTATGCTTGCATATCCTCTTTCGAGAAAGGAATATAAATTCAGAAACCCAATATCAATGTTTGTATATTTCACAACTCTGTTTGGCGGAGGTATGGTACCGACATATATTTTGATTACTCAGTATCTGAATATGGGAAACACAATATGGGTGTATATAATACCTCCTATGGTCAATGCGTTCCATGTTATTGTAATAAGAACATTTTTCCAAGGCTTGCCCGAGGCGCTTACGGAGTCGGCGCGGATTGACGGGTGCAGTGAAATAAGAACGCTGTTTAGGATAGTTCTTCCGCTTTCAAAGCCTGTACTGGCGACCGTCGGACTGATGACGCTGCTCACAAGGTGGAACGAATGGAATGCGTGTCTGCTTTACATAAGAGATGAAAACCTTTATACTCTGCAATATCTTCTGCAAAGAATTTTAAGAGAGGCGGATTTCGTTGCAAAGATGGCGCAGCAAATGCCTAACGGAATAAAAATAGGTGAAAATTTACCGTCGGATTCAATGCGTTTTGCACTGTGCGTTGTTGCGGCAGGCCCGATGCTTGTGGTATTTCCGTTTTTTCAGAAATATTTTGCAAGAGGCTTAACGGTCGGAGCGGTAAAAGGATAAAGTATTCTGCGGCGTATGCCGTTATTAAAAAAATAATATAAGATTTATGCCGTCAGTGACGGCGGAATGGAGGACTAAAATGAAGGAAAAAAGGATAATTTCGGTGTTGCTTGCAGCGTCAATGGCAATGGCTTTAAACGGCTGCGGAAAAAATACGAATGAGGACGCAAACAGCGGTGACGTGACCTTGAAATGGGTTATGATGGGCTCAAAGCAAAAGGACAGCGACATGGTTGTGTCAAAATTCAATGAGGAGCTTAAAAATTATTTGCCGAACACAAAGATTGAAATTGAATATGTTGACGCAGCGGATTATCAGGAAAAATGGAATCTTATGATGGCATCGAACGAAAGCGTTGATATAGGCTGGTCGGGATATGCGGTTGATTTCATGTCGCAGGTTCAGCAGGGGTCGTATATGGCGCTGAATGAACTGCTTGACAAATACGGCGCCGATATGAAGAACGATTTGCCCGAATGGCTTTTTGACCTCGGAAAGGTTGACGGAAATATTTACTGTATTCCGAATTATCAGATGATGGCAACATGGCCGCAGGGCGTTAAGGTGCTTAAAGAATATTCGGATAAGTATCTTGATAAAGAAAAGCTTGAAACCGCAAGAGAACTGGCAAAAACCGATATACAGGGAATTAAGGATATTTACAAGGTTTGGGGAGATTTCTTTGAAAAGCTTAAGCAAGACGGAAAAATCGGCAACGGCATAGACGTAAGCTCATTCGGTAATTTTAATAACGGTCGGTTTGATACGGCGGTTGTTAAGGGCTTTTCTGTTGATTTGGATACCATGAAGGTATTTTTTAACGATGAAAGCGAAAGCAACAAAATCTGGTATGATACGGCGGCTGATTGGTATAAAAAGGGCTATATCCGTTCGGATATTCTGAGTGTTGACGGATTGGGAAACGAACCGTACAAAAACGGATATGTGGCATGGCAGCATAACTGGTGCGACAAGACTGCGGAGCTTGAAAGTAATGAGCTGGGCGTTGAGGTGGACGCAATAAAAATGGGCTATGAGCCGATTATAAAAAACAGCATACCCGTTACGTCTACGGTTATTGCAAGAACATCGAAAAATCCCGAAAGAGCAATGGAATTTATAAATCTTATCAACAGCGAAAAAGGAAAGGATTTATATAATCTGCTCGTATGGGGAATTGAGGGAACTCATTATACAAAAACAGGCGATAAACGAATTAAAGTACCTTACAATACAACGCAGGCGTCATCGGACGAGGCGTACGGACTGTCAAACTGGGCTGTGGGAAGCATAAAATACAGCTATGAACCGCAGGCACAGCTTGAAGGCTGGGCAGATTACGTTTACGACATTGACGTACATGCTCAAACCTCACCGATTCTCGGTTTCAGACCTAACACATCAAAGGTAGCAACGGAGATTGCACAGGTCAGCGCAGTTATGGGCGAATACAGCAAGACATTGAAATACGGAGCGGCAGACGATGAAC
>CAKSGG010000032.1 GCA_934454215.1 uncultured Clostridia bacterium | reverse complement strand
GGGTGCGGGTGAAGCTTGTCCACCGATATGTACGTTATTTTACTTTCTTCCATGTTTTAATACCTCTCTTTCTTTATAGCCTGTATGCTTGTCCTTTTGTTCAAGGGCATAAAAATACCCTTGCTATTCGTCTACTTCAACCTCTACTCCATATACTTCTCTTGCTATCCGCTTATGTATGTCTATGCAGAATTGACGTTTTGATTTGACCTTTTCAAAATATTCCTCTATAGGCATCAGAGTCGGCGCCATTCGCTCTGCATATGTCTTTGCGTTTTTATCCTCACGCTCCGGGTACATTTGTACGAAACAGCGTACAATAATCGGTTCTTCGTCTTTTTTTCTTCCCATAACATTTTCACCTCCTTGCTTTTTTATTTTATGCGGCTACCGCTTGTTTGCTTGCGCCTTTATTGCTTTCTTCATTTCTTTATAAAAAGAATCTAAAATTTCCATTGCCGCATTATCGGGCAATTCTTCGGCAAAAACAGTACCGCTTGTTACGTTAAAGCCTTTGTCAATATTCCCTATGCAGCCTAATGTATAGTCTCCGTTGTATACACTTTTTTCGTTGGTATTTGAATTTTCAATTGTTACCGTTATCATAACAATACCTCCGTTATTTAATAATAAACATTAATATTTTCCGTCAAACTCACTTGTTATATTCCTCAATCATTTCATTACTGACGATAGAGTAATCGCTAAAGCTATGATTGATAAAATAACGGGAATCCATACGACTACACGCATATTCTCACCTCCTATACAGTTTTATTATCCATAAGCTTGTCAAGCTCGGTTCTGCTTATCTTCAAATAATCTGCAATCTGTTTTAATCGTTTTTCGTTTGGGTCAAATCTTCCCTTAACCATATAACTTATAGTAGCTTCGGAAACGCCTATAGCATTAGCCAAATCTTTTTGGTATACTTTGTTGTCATACAAAAACTTTTTTAATTTCCACCTCACGTCTATCACCTCCTCAAAAAATTATTGCAAATCTTATAAATACATGATATAATATAATCAAAATATTATAGGAGGTATTTATATGCAAACCATGATAAAAAACTTTACCGAAGCTTTTGGCGCTTCATCTCCCATAGACTACGAGTATCCGCACCCTGCGGCATGCCCGCATTGCTCAATGTCCTGCGACCCTATTGTAGCAAAACCTTGCCACGTTGAAATTCAAGAACAACAATTTATATTACTTGTTCTAAGATGTACTGCATGTAAAAAACTATTTGTCGCAACGTATCTTTCAGAGAACAAAGTCGTTAAAAGTTTTGATATAATACCCAAAAACGCCACTGTTTTCCATGACAGCCTTTTTGTTGATTTATCTCCTCGCTTTATTGACATATATAATCAAGCTCTGCGAGCAAGAGATAATAATGATTTTGAACTTGCCTCAATAGGATATAGAGCCGCCATTGAAATCCTTATTAAAGATTACGCCATAAAAGAGCTTAACAAACCCGAATCTGAAGTTGTTAAAAAAAGTCCTTATAACGCCATTGCTGAGTATTTAAAACCCGACAATTTAATTCCTACAGCAGATGTAATTAGAATACTCGGCAACGACAATGCTCATTATGAACGCAAATATTCACAATACAGTTTTGAAATCATTCAGCAATACATGGATATTATGATAGGTGTTATCCGAGCACATCTCCTTATGACTCATACCCCTGTTTCACGTTAATTTGTGGGTTATAATCCAATTTCCCCACCATTGAAGCTAAATCTTTAGTCAATGATTTAGCTTTATTTATTGTGTCTATTAATTCATTAGCCTTGCATATTGCAAGCTCGAATTGTTCAGTATCCAATGTTACTGTGATTTTTGCTTCTTCCACATTCCTCACCTCTCTTGTTTCGATTGATTCGCTTTTTAAAATTGTAATTTTTTTCTTGACTTTTTGACAATAATGTATTAATATAATAGTAGCCATAAAGGCAAGAAAGGGGGTTGGTCTGATTGACCAAACTTTTGATTTTGCCTGCTCTCTCTCGTAAGGTTATCGGCTAAAGGCTTTTTAGATTGCAGTCTTGACCTGCATAAGCGATAACGCTTCAAGAAATATTACTGCCTATATGGTTCAAACGGTCTGTACATATCAGGGTGGGTGAACCTGCAGAGTGGAGAGTAAACAATCAAGCGAACCGCTATGGGGCTGTCGGGGGGATTCCCAAAAAATCAACCCAGGCAGTGACAGCAACGGAGCGGGGCGCTTTTACTTCGTATATCCGTATATATCGTTTGGCGTAACGCCCAATACTTTACATAATGATATGATTAAATCAGTATTAAGCTTCTTCCGTTTATGTAATATATCGCACAAACTTTTGTTTGATATGTTCATCTTCTCTGCAATATAATTTTGCTTTAGTCCCTTTCCTGCGATAATTTCTTTTATATTTTTTAATACTTCATCGTCCGTCACTTCATCGCCTCCCTATACTGTTTGTTTAGATTTTCAAAGTTAAAAAATAATCTCTTATTTCCTGTGGCGGAATATCAAGTATTTCCGTCATTCGCATAATTTCACTTTGTGTAAAATCTACGTGATTATTCATCTTCGCACTGATTGTTGTTGATGATACTCCTATCATTTTCGCCAACAAGTGTTGATTTATTGATTTTTCCACCATTCTTCCCTTTAATTTTGATAAGTCGAAAATATATTTCATTAGCGTCTTTTCACCTCCTTTACATAATTTTGTTCATAAAAAATTTACAACATTTTACTGCATTTTTACGTTTTCTTTGTGTCATATATTGAAAACTTTGTGTTCCTGTGCTATAATCACCATAGAAAGGGGGTGATTATAATGTCTGACACTCTTCATACTATTTTTTACGGGATAACAGCTATTTCCGCAATTGTAGCACCAATTGTCACAGCCTTAATAAATAACAGACACATAGAAAAAATGAAAGTTCAAGATTTCATTTTTCAAGAACGTATTGAGGCATATCAAGATTTTCTGAATTTACTAACCTTTACACTTGCAGAAAATTCTTTTGACCAAGAAGTATCTTTTCAGTTCAAATGTTCATATTCAAAAGTTTATCTTTTATGTAGCGAAAATACAAAAGTCCTACTGGATAGGCTACAGAATTACATTTCACAAAATCCCACTCCCAGCATGGGTTCTAATATATACTACAAATCACTTTCTTGTGAAATCACCGCTTCAATGCGTGATGACATCAAAAAGCCGAAAGATAAGAAATGAACAAACTGAATATTACATATGTGTTAATGTATACGCTTTCCGTTTCATCAAACGGAAGCCATACTCTCAGCACTTGAAGCCCTATAACTGCAATATTAAATACTATTCCTTTAACCAACTTCCTTGCCATTTCGCCCTCTTCTGAAGCTATCAAGCCTTTTGCTTCAAGAATCCAACTTAATAACAAGGCTATAATCGAAAACGCCATTACCACCGGAACTAATATCATTGACACTGTTTCCATAGTTCCACGTTTTCTTTTAGAATTTAATTCCCTTTGCTCTGCTTCTTCCTTTCTTTTTTCACAAATTTGTACTTCTTCAGGCGTATTCCACCACGGACCTATTCCCATATTCCTCACCTCCCACGCATTGTTTCGTTATCGAAACAAATTATATAAAAAAAATATTTACACTAATTCCATATGCCTGTTCTATAGACTTTACTTCACTTATAAAAAAATCAGAAGTCCCATTAATTTTATGGTTGACTGCCACCTCTGAAATCCCAAGTGTTTTTGCTAAATCACGATATGTAAGTGCTTTTTCTCTTAGTTTACCTTTAAACTTATTATATGGTTCATGTATTAACTTCGTTTTCAAAATTTTAACCTCCCTATTATGTTTCGATTTCAGTAACATTGTATCATATATTTTTTTGATTGTCAATACTTTTTTATAAAATATTTTACGAAAACGAAACTTTTTTTTATTTCAACTTGACAAATGTTAATTTGTATGATAACATAAATATAAGGATGTGAAAAATATGTTTGGTCAAAGATTATTCACCGCTCGTAAAGCTAAAAATTTAACACTTGAACAATTAGCACAAATATATAATAAACGTTTTGGCGGGGGTTTAAGCAGAGGAACGTTGTCTAAATATGAAAATGAAAAACAAGAGCCGATGATAAGCACTGTGGGACATTTAGCGTCCATTTTGGAAGTAAGTGTTGACCATTTGATTAATGGTGACGAAAACAACTCAAAACCAAAGAAATCTCTTTTCACCGATATTAATAAAAAAGCAATGGAAAAAAATTCTGAAGAAGATATTGATTTATTAAAACTAAATTATAATAAACTGAACATTCTCGGCAAACAAAAAGCAGATGAATATGTTGCCGACCTTGCGGAAAATCCCAAGTATACAGAAACAACTCCAAAAGTTGTAGGAATAACAACGCCTAACATAACGGCAGACATTCCGCAGCAGCCCAAAAAGAATAATACACAAGAATCCGCCCCCTCTTTATCGGACAGTGGTAATATTGCCGCTTTCGGTGCTGAAGAAACACGCCCCGCAAAGCTAAAAAAAGCAAATACTACTTTATAATTTCCATGCTTATTATAATAGCAGACTGCAAAGAAAGGATGCTATTATGAAGAGATTTATAATAAAAAAGAAGGCATGGAGATTTAGAAAAAGTCTAAACGGTAATATTGATGTTTTTAACATTACAAATTATTTAATAAAATTAGGATATAATATAGTATTTTTCAATACCCTTGAGGGTGATGAGTTGCTAAAGACTTACGGATTAAGTGATGTCGCCGCAAATACAAAGGCGTTTACATACTCAGGAACACTTAAGCTGGTATTTGTCGACAACAACTTAACGTCAGAGGATAAACTATATTTTATGTTGCATGAAGTAGGGCATATATTACTAAATCATTTAGATGACAGCATACAGTATAAAAACAAGTATTTGCTTGACATTGACGCTAACGAATTTGTATTTGAAGTATTATATTATAAAAGACAACATTGGTTATTATATGCGGTAATGCTTACTGTATTCATAGCATTTTCGACATATTTCTTTTGTGTTTCACACCCTCAGAGTAATGTGTGTATAACAGCATCAGGAAAGGCATATCACAGGGAAAGTTGTATGTCGATAAAGGGGCATAAATACATTTCAATCCCCCAAGAAGAAGCAGCTAAAATATATACTGCATGCAAAATATGTAATCCTTAACAGGGAAAAAATAAATATCGCAAACTGCTATTATAATATCAAAAGCCGCAAACAATTGCGGCTTTTTACTATTTTTATTGTTTTAGATATTCCATTATTGCATTCCTGATAAACTCCGTTTTTCCTATTCCGTCATCACTCAACTTTTGTTCCCATTCTGCAACAAGCTCTTTTGGCAAATCTGCCACTATACGCTTATATACTTTATTTTTGTACCTTTGAATAACTTTTGATGATGTATTTGCCGCCATAACTAAAACCTCCATATTGTTAATATTAAGTTTATAACTGATAGTATCAGTGCTGCCACTGAAATGATTAATGTAACTTTTCTCATATTGACAAAACGAAACGAATATGATATAATGTAATTGTGCCCCGAACGGGGCGAGGAGTTTTTTTATAACTCCTCACTTATCAGCTTTATTATTAAAGCTAATAAATTTATTATTGCGGTGACAAGGTTGATTACAGCAGCCTTGTCATATTTTTTATCATTTCGTTTCATTTATTCACCTCCTTTCCTTAACTTATGTATATATTATAACATATTTGTACACATATGTCAAGTCTTTTTTTCAAAATTTTTTAAAAAAATTTGCTTTTTTTATATTTATGTGATATAATAAATTAACTGAATAATATCAACATTGCATTAAGAAAGGATGATACAGTATGCCAACATTAAGCATATTCTTTGGAATTATTGTAAAAATGTATAATGAAAAAAGCGGTAAGCATAATATCCCCCACCTACACGCCGAATACCAAGATGATGAAATTGTTGTGGATTTTGAGGGTAATATATTAGAAGGCAGCTTACCTAAAGGAAAACAAAAATTATTACTTGCATGGATTGAAATACATAAAGAAGATTTGATTGCAAACTGGAAACTTCTTTCAAATGGTGACGGTTATTTTAGAATAGACCCATTAAAATAGGAGGTGTTATCATGAAATATCCTAAAATCATATCAGTAAAGCCTACAAGCGATTATAACGTTATTTTAACGCTTGAAAACGGAATTATTAAAAAATTTGATGTAAAGCCGTATATATCGGGTACATGGTTTGGAGAATTAAAAGATAAAGATATTTTTAATACAGTACACCCGTCTGGAAATACTATTGAATGGAAGAACGGTCAAGACATTGCACCGCACGAATTGCACGAATTATCTGTGTTTATTGAAAATTGAGCAGATAGCACACATCAAATATAAGAAAGGGGCGATAACAATGAAAATAGCCGCTGCATATATTCGAGTAAGTACGGATGACCAGCTTGAATACAGCCCTGACAGTCAACTTGAAGTAATCAGAAAATACGCAAAAGCAAACGATTATATTATACCTGATGAGTATATCTATATTGAAGAAGGCATAAGCGGAAAAACAGCCAATAAGCGCCCTCAGTTCATAAAAATGATTGGAGTTGCAAAAACACAGCCCAAACCGTTTGACGCTATTCTTTTATGGAAATTCAGCCGTTTTGCACGTAACCGTGAGGACAGTATTGTATATAAATCAATGCTGAGAAAACAGCTTGGAATTGATGTAATTTCCGTCTCCGAAAGTCTCGGTGATGATAAAATGTCAATACTCATAGAAGCTATGATTGAAGCCATGGACGAATATTACAGCATCAACCTCGCTGAAGAAGTAAAAAGAGGCATGACCGAAAAAGCAAGCAGGGGCGAGTGTTGTTCAATTCCTCCATTCGGCTATACTTTAGAAAACAAGCTGTTAGTCCCCCACCCTGAAGAATCACTTATAATTAAAAAAGCTTTTGAGGATTATAACAACGGTGTCGGAATGCTCAGAATAGCAAAAAATCTTAACTCTCTCGGAATAAGAACGCACCGCGGTAATAAGATTGAAAACAGAACAGTTGAATATTGGCTTAATAACCCTGTATATAATGGGAAAATACGTTGGACGCCTACAGGTGCAACAAAACGTAATTACCATAATCCCGACAGTATGATTGTAAAGGGCAAGCATGAAGCCATTATCAGCAACGAACTTTGGGAAAGCGTTCAGGAAAGACTGGCACACCAAAAAGAAATATACCGCAAGTGGTACAAACCCAGTGAAAATATAAGTCACTGGCTTGTCGGAATTACCAAATGCGGAATATGCGGCGGTCCTATGGTAAATTGCAACGGATATTTGTATTGTAATAACAAAAGCAAAGGGACGTGCCCCGGCAATGGAAGTATAAGCTTAAAAAAGCTTGATAAGGTAATTATTGAACAGCTTGAAGCTTTTCTAAATTCAGACATTCGGTTAAGATATTCTGATGGTTTTATAAAGACAAATGTTACGTCAAATTCAAACGACCTAATTCTGAAGCAAATTGAAAAGGCAAAGATAAAGCTTATGCGAATAAAAGAAGCCTATGCGAGCGGCGTTGATACGCTTGACGAATATAAAGAAAATAAAACAAAAATAAATGCCGAAATAAAAGAGCTTGAAACAAAGCTCGAATCCGAAGAACCCGCAAACATTGAGGAACAGGAACAAATCACTCGAAATGCAATAAAAAACGCATTGCCGTTTTTAAAAAATACCGAAATTTCAGCAAAAGAAAAGAATGAGCTCGCACGTTCTTTTATACGTTCAATTACAAAAGCGGGAGAAAACGGAAGATATTTTGATATTGTATTTAGGTAAATAAACCTTATTTTAAGCCATTTTAGTAAATGCAGTATGGTGGTGCTAACGGCGAGTTAGGTGCTTCATTAAGATATCTTTCTCAAAGATACACAATGCCTGATGATGTTACAAAAGGATTGCTTACTGATATAGGTACTGAGGAATTGGGGCATCTTGAAATGGTAGGAACTCTTGTTGCACAGCTTTCAAACGGTGCGCCTCCCAAAGAATGGAGCGAACTCGGTTCATGGGAATACTATGCTGATAATGGTGTTTCCGTATTTCCGCAAAGTTCTCAGGGAACGCCATTTAACGCCGCTTCAATAGCAGTTACAGGCGACCCTCTAACTAATTTATACGAAGACTTGGCAGCAGAGCAGAAAGCAAGAGCGGTATACGATAATATATTGCGCTTATCTGACGACCCTGATGTCAATGAAGTAATAAAATTCTTACGTCAGAGAGAAGTTACACATTTCCAGCGTTTCGGTGAAGCGCTTGATAACCTGCAATCAAAAATGCAGGAAAAAACCAAATTTTTCATGGGTTCATGTAAACAGTAACAGTATCTGCATCAATATAAAAGGCTCGGCGTATCTGCCGAGCCTTCATTATTTTTAATTTTCTTTTAACGCTTTAATCATATCGTCTATCGCTTTATCATCATTACAAAATTCATGAGTTCCTTCATGTATTTCAAAATTCACCCATTTTTGCTCAATACCGCACATTTCAATCTCATCGCATAAACGGTCATATTCCGACTTTGCCGTTTCAATATCAAAGAGTTCATCACGTGTGCCGACAGACAGCCACAGCCTTCTCGGATAGCACAGCAGTGCAATCTCACTGTTAAGAAATTTTTCCGCCGAATTTTTCCATGTAAAGTCACTCCACGAATATTTACAGCTATCGTTAAAAAATGCACTGCTTACCGCCGCTTTTATTCTTGTATCGGCAGCAGTTGTGAACAGCGTATAAAATCCGCCATATGAAAGACCGACCATTCCTATACGCTCACCGTCAACATACGGCTGTTTTTCAAAATAATTTATTGCACTTTTTATACAGTAAATTTCCAGTGCCGCAATTGAACTCCCAACCTGTTTAAGCTTTGAATCCAAATCTCTTCTGTCAAACTCGACGTCATAAGTTTTCGAGTCCCACAATAAAATCTGCGGTGCAAAAGCATGAACTCCTCTTTTTAATACACGTTCGGTCATATGATTATAGTTTGCCGTATCCCCGTCATATAATCCGCTGCATCTCTCGGGCGTACCCAATCCTCCATGCTGCGAAATAACGAGCGGCAGTTTTTGGTCTCTGTACTCAAAATACAAACCGTAAAAGAAAAAGTCTTCAAACATTTCAAATTTAATACGGTAAATATTATATCCGTCCGCCTCCTGTGCAAGCAGTGTCTGTTCAACGGATAACGGCTCTTGTACCGTCTCTGTAAGAGGCCAGCCAAGCATTTCATAAAAATCTTGTCTTGCATTTTCAGGCGTATCAATAATATTTTTCAAATACTCTTCTCTTTTTGTTTTATATTGAAGCTGCCTTTTTTTCAATAATTTTTCTATGGAAACAAGATAGCTTTTTCTCTGTTCAACCGTTGCTTTTTTATCTTCACTGTAATTCATATTATCAACTCTCCACTTTTATTTTTGTAAATTATACCATACGCATTCTGTTTTGTCAAGCTTCTAAAAAACGGGTTCAAGCTTTACAGCCGACGCACGCAGCGAGTTACCCGAAAGCTTTATATATTCTTTAGTTTTACCGTCAAAATCATAAGCTCCGATGTACTCCCATCCGCTGGTATATTTTCCGTCTTTATTTTCCATAGAGTAATCCCTTGAAAAACTGTCAGTGATGCCGCAATGATATATTTCTGTTTTTGTACTTACGGGACCGTAATCTTTTAACCCGTTTGAATCGGTATAAAACTTATAAACATATACGGCATAACGCCCGCTTTTATTTATATTCGGATAATAACATATTTGATTATTACCCTGAACCGTCGTATACCTTGTTCCCCAAAGATTATATCCTCTCAGAGCGCTGTTCTGCCAGCTCCCCTGTTCCGTACATTCACCGTCGGAATTAAAATTCTTCTCTCCCGAATAATTATTATAAACTATCAAAGAATCATTCTCAACATACAGCCATATGTCAGCACGTGTGATTTCAACGCCGTTAATATAACAGCTTACGGCAATAGGATATATTCCCTTGTCCGTACCGTCGGGCACAAGTATAGGAACAGATATATTTTGACTGTTTTCTCCGCTCACGGAAATTCTTTTCTCTACTGTTTTGTTTTCGCCAAAATCCGATGTTATTTTCATATCGGTCACAAATGATTTTTCCGAATTATTTCTCAATACAGCATTAATTGTACAGTTACTGCCGCTTTCGGCGGTTTTATACGTTTCATAATCCGACAGCTCCAATACATCTTTTATATCCTTACCCGATTGCGCAATAATTTCATTTTCTCCCCAATCAGGATTTGAATTTCTTATAATATTGTTTATTGTTACGGTATCAATATTACTGTAAACCGTTCCCTGGCACACATATGTATCGGAAACAGATATATTCGACGTTTCGTGATTTTTTTCTTCCTGCAAAACATAAGCCTTTGAAAACATTTCAATTACATTTTGATAATCATTCCAATCGGAAGATGAACCGTCATGATATATTCCGACTATTGACAAGCCCCGTCTGTAATCCCAAGTATATTTACTTCCTTTTATATAATTTCCGCAAATAAAATTTTCGCCGTTCATTTTTCCGGTAGTATAGATATATCCGCCGTCTTTCAGCACCGACATACAATTTTCGAGCCTATTATCCGCTATTGTATAATTTCTTGCATACTCACACATTTCATCCGCAACCCAGCCCCATCCTGCGCTGATTCCCGAATACGAAGTGTTTTTAATTGTATTGTTTTTTATCGTCAATCCGTCAGCATATCTTGCCAAAACCGCAATTCCGCCATAATATTCGTCAGCAATGTTTTTCATATAATTATCTGAAACAGATACGTTTTTATGGTACATATTATCGGATTTTGCTTTATAATAATCTCCGCCAATTTCAATTGCACTTCCCGAAATATTTTTGAATACATTTCCGTCTATGCTTATTCCGTCTCCGCCTTCGGTAAAGTTTATTGCATTGCCGCCTATATTGTTGAATGTACAGTTTTTTATAACCACGTTGTTGCTGTACTGCGCCTGAACAGCACCTGCAAGCATATCCTTTTTTATGGAGTTTCTATATTGCTCATCAAACGCAGCCGACAAATTTGCCGGAAGTAAAGTATTGCCCTGCATAAATATCAAGCCGCTTAAATTTGCACGCTTACAGGTCGTATTTTTAAATGTTATTCCGTTAATTGTAACATTTGAAACGGGCGCTTCGTCTGTCCCCTCAAGTTGTATAAATGTTTCGTTAAAACCGTAATACAGTTTTGACGTTTCAATATCATTATTTTCAAACGGATAATAATAGATATATCCCGTTCCTTTATCATAATACCATTCGCCCGGGCTGTCCACAAAATTCAAGTCGTTTTCAAACCAGTATTCATCATCGGTATTAAGCTTTGTACCCGAAACTGTTTTGCTGATTCTTTCCCACTCGCTGTCAAATATATTTACCGTACTGCCGCTTTCGGATATATTAACTCTCATTCTTTGACTGAGCCATATTGAATTTACTCCCATTTCAAGATTCTTGTTCCCGCTTGTAATTTTTGAAACAACCGATGAATCAATCGGAATTGAATTTTCCGATATATCCGAGCCTATATAAAAATACTCTCCCCTATTGGGATACCTTCCTCTTTGAGCCTTACAATCATCAACATACAGATTTCTTATGTTGAGCGCTTTTCCGATATATGCTTTCCATAATCCATTTTCCGTACCAATCAAATTGTTCGGAATAGCCTTTCCCCCGTTTAAAACGGGGGATTCGTTATTATATGCCGATATATTAACATTTTTATTATTCAGCTTTTCCGCTGTCAGTTCAATCGGGGCAGTAATATCATATTTCCCTCCCATAAGGTATATATTAATATTATCCTCACTCTGAATTGAAATCTTATCTACTGCCGCCGCAAGTGTTTTCAGCGGTTTGTCGGCAGCGCCGCTGTTCGTATCGCTGCCGTTAGCCGAAACATAAATATTCGCCGCATTTCATAAGCCTTCTATATCCTCTTCGTTCAGTATCGGTTTCATGCTTCCTGTCCATGCAAATACCTTTATTGCAGAGGCTGTCGAAATATCCGTCAAATCCAATGAAATATTGTTTGATTCTATATTTCTGTAAATAACCTTTTCAAGACTTCCGTCCGAATTATAGGCTGCAACAGCACCGTAATAACTTTCTTCGCTATCTTTTCCGCTTATTGTTATAACTGCATTCACATTTTTCTTTTCGTTTGATACATTGGTTGTAACAACAGCCTTTGCCTTTGTTTCTTCTTCATTTACCTCATATACAAAATCAATATTTGAATTAAGCTCATATCCGCCGATTGAGGCGTCTCTTGCTCCGTTTACGCAGACTGTATATGTTTCTCCCGAATACATTGCAGAATTGTCAAAGTGCAATACAACGGTTTTTGCATCATTTTTATTTTCAACCACTGACGAAATCAAATCTCCCGTGCTTGATTTTAATGTTATTGTATTTGAATTCAGACTTGATATATCCATCGCCTTATTGAATTTCACTTCAACAGTACTTTCGGTAACATTGCCTGCCGCCGCATTCGGATTTTCTGCATCAGCTATATATTCAAGCTTTACAGCCGAAAGACGCATCGTTTTACCGCTGATTCCGTCCATTGTTATTTTTCCGCTTGTTCCCTTATCAAAATTATATACTCCAAGCTGTGTCCAATCCTTTATATATTTACCGTTTTTACTCTGCATTGCATACAGTACACGGTCAACCTTATTTTCTCCGTCAGCAGAATTAACGGTTGTGCTGAATCCGACAGGTCCGTAATTTGCACTTCCGTCTGTATTTGTATAGAATTTATAAAGCGATACTTTATATGCTCCGCTTTGCTCAATGTTCGGGGTATAAACAGCTTTTGAACCTTCGCCGCCAAGCGCTCCCGTCCAACCGTCATATCCCGCAACACCGCTTGCCGACCAACCGCTGCCGCTCGTTTCATATGTTCCGTTATTCTTTGAATTTACTGTTCCGTCATTTTTGTTATTCCATATAACAAGCTCTTTATCCTGTGCATTTTTAACATAAACAGTCCATTCTGACGTTCCCGTAAATTCGTTGCCGTTTAATTTTACAACATAATATCCCGACGTTAAAGTCTCGTTCATTACAGCGGAAAGTCCGTCTGCCGAAAGCTCAAAGTTTGCCTCTTCTTCCTCACCGCTTTCCGTATCATATACCGTAATCTTCGGTAAAGCATTCTGCTGCTTTGTGAATTTAACCGTAATATTATCGTTTGATGAAAGAACCTTTTTATCTATTGACGCAGAATTTATCTCGTCTATTTTCTCAAATTTCAATGCGTCGGCTCTTATCATATCGCTGTTGCTCGAATGAAGTACAACATTTCCGTTTGTTCCCTGCTCAAACTTAAATTCACCGTCAAGCTTATAATATCCTGCCGAAGTCTTGTTATTGCTCTGATTAAATTCTACCGAATGTACTCCGTCAGCGGCATATACATCATATACCGCTCCGCTGCCGTAGCTTGCTCCCACATACGGAACATATACGTATATATTGTAAATACCTCCCAACAAATTCGGTGTATATGTAAGCTTTATATCAGTGGAACGGCTCCAATACAAATGATTTCCGTCAACATTTGAACCGCCGGCAGTGCTTATGTTGTACGTTCCTCCGTCTCCGTTGCCGAAACTGCCGCCGCTTATTACAGCGTCACCGTCGTCTGTAATTACAACGTCTTTTGCATTGCTTATAAACTGTTTTTCTTCGCTGACTGTATTTTCATCAGCCGACATATCCTTCACACCGTCAACCGATATACTGTATTCACCGTTATCAACAGATGATTGTGTAAATTCAATTATTGCCGTTTTTGAATCGTCGCTAACGCTTACTTTTCCGTCAAGCTTATTATCTCCGCTGTACACGGCAACCGTATTTTCATTTACCGTTGCGGCGTCAACAGCCTTGTTAAACGAAACTCTGACCGAAGTCTCCGTTGCTGAAATACTGCTTATCTGCGGTTTAACCGAATCAACCGTTTCAAATTTAACGGCACTTGCACGGCTCATACCGCTCAGCCGAACATATGCTCCCGCATCAAGAGAATATGTACCAAGCTTACTCCAGCCCTTTTGATATTTTCCGTTTGCGTATTTATTTGTATAATGGTCTTCATATTCATTTGAAACAAGTCCCGAAGCTGTATTAACGGCAAGCTTTCCGCTTAAAGTACCGTTATCATGGCTTTCCAGGAAATTATACATTGATACCTTGTATGTACCCGACTTTGTTATTGACGGCGTATATTTCAGAGGCACTGTGTATATCGGATTTCCGCTGATACTGTTCCAGTCGTCAAATCCTTTTAAGCCGCTCGCATTCCATGTTGTAACAGGATTTTCTTCAATCTCAAATTTACCTTGGTTTTTATCATTTTTAACCCAGCTGTCACCATCCTTTTTATCATTCCATATTATAAATTCGCTGTCATTTTCGGATTTTTTATAAACTGTCCACTTATCCGCACCGACAAAATCCTTTCCCAAATCAAGCGTATATATTTTCCCCTGCTGCATATCATCACTTGTAACCGTCAGAGTCTTTCCGTCCTCCGACAATGCTGTTGCTATTGCAGCAGCAGTTCCGTCTTCGTCTTTTAAAACAGGGTTTAAATCAGCCTGAGCCGTACCGAAATTCACTGTAACGGCATTTCCGTCAATACGCTTATCCGAAATATACGCCGTATCTGCATCGCTCTTCTTTACAATCGCAACAGCGTCTGCTCTTACATCTCCTGCTGCGGCTGAAAGCGTAATGCTTCCAATGTTTCCGTCAAACGTGTACTCTCCCAGTTTATAGAAACCTGCTGTCTTGTCTGTTGTATCGAATACTATGCTGTGTTTTCCGTTTACATCGCTGATTGTATATTCATACTTTGTTGAAACTGCATACGGAATATTTACGTATACATCATATACGCCGCTTTCCGTAACGGGATATACAGCTTTTATATCTCCGCCGTTATACCAATACCGATATGCCGTTCCGATTTTTTTTCCTGCCGCACTGTATGTCCAGCCCCCGTTATGACCGTTTGCATTATGTTCGGCATTAATTGCCGCCATACTGTCATCAATAATAACGGCATTTTGATTTGCCTGCATATCCGCTATCGAAACTGCCTCCTCCGTTTCGGCAAAAGCTCCGACCGTCGGCAGCATTGACAGCGTAGCAAGCACACTGATTAATTTTTTGTTCTTCATGTTGATTCCTCCTCATTTTTATTTATATTTACTATTGCAAATGCAATTTGCGGTTTAATTTATACGTATACCGAAAATTTCAAACTTTGCAGCTCCGTAATTTGACAACGGTACAATACGTATTTTCTTTATATATCTTCCTATACTGAATTTATTCACTCTTAAGACATTATCTCTGACCTCTTCTGCCTCATCATCAATGAAAATAAAATAATCCTTTATAAGCGTTTTCATATCGTTTCTTCTGGTATCGGTTTTAAGATTATCATTAAAAACAAGCTGAATTTCGGAAATGTATTTCGGCTCTCTGTATTCCAGTTCAACAACAGTATCATTCTTATCTGCGCTCACCCACGAATAAGGCAGTCCCTCCGGACGGTTATATCCGTTTACAAGATTTTCGGCAGTATATAAATTTTGGTTCGGCAATACGTTTTTAAAGCATATATTTTCATGCGGCGTTATCTTCATGCCGACGCCGTCTATATAAATCCCCGCAGTCGGGTCGTCATTTTCCGTAAATGACAACGCTCCCGTCAATTCCTGTTCGGTTACTCCGAGGTATATTGAATTATGTTTTAAAAATTTAATATATACCTTTTTATCCTGTAAATTTTCAGCGTTCAATTTCAGCTTTTTATATCCGCAAAAGCCTTTTTCTATTTTTACGCTGTATCGGTTAAGCAGTATTGTGGGGAGATAGCTTTCAACTAGTTTTCCCGTATAAACACAATATTCAAGCGCTGTTTCATCACCGTTATTGTTTAGAAATATTTCAGCCGACTCGGCATTGCCGTTTCCAATCGGCAGTACCAAATAACGTTCTTTGCTTAATGGTATAAATTTTGTAAATTCCGTATTTTCAAGCCTTGATTCCGATGACGCAGTTATTTTATCGGGTATCAAATTTTCATTATAATGCTCTTTTCTTCCCAATATGTACTGGTCATTTCTTTGCAGCGTATCCTGTAATTCGGAATAATTCACATTTTTAGGCTCTGTTCCATATTTTACACACATAGCCGCCGCTGTACCCGCTGCCTGTGCCGCTGCCGCTCCCGTTCCTATAACTCTCGTTGAACCGTGAGCAATATGAGATGTTGACATAATTCTGCCTGCAAACATAAGATTTGATATGTTTTTTGAATACAGACACCGATACGGAATATTATATGTACCCCTGTGAGTCTGCCAGTTTGACGCTTTTCCTTTATCATAAATTCCCAAAGGAGCATGACTGTCAAACACCCAGCCGCCGACAGATACCGCATCGTCAAAATGAGTTTTGTTGAGTATGTCGTTCTGATTTAATACATAATCGCCGACAAATCTTCTCGATTCCCTTTTTCCCGGTACGGGTGACACATACGTAAGCAAATAATTTTTTGTGTAATCATATTCGCCGCTGTTTTTCATATAATCCCACCAGCCGTACACAAGCCTGCGCAGTTCAAGTACAATTTCTTCGTTTTCGTCAATCGTATCTTTCTGCGCTCCGTACTCCATCCACCACAATGTATCAAGTCCTCCGCCATACATTACCCTGTGAAGCTTTTTCTGTATGTTATCCAAAATACCCAAATCTTTTATATTATGTGCAAACGACGGGGGTGTGTATTTTATCTCATGTCCCATATCCTTACTGCGCCAAAACACCGTACTTCCCATAAGATAATCGTCCGCTTTGTCAGGGGCAAGACTTTCATTAAATATTTCCTTTGCCTCTCTGCCTTTCATATACTGCGCGCCCGACTTTGCACCGACCGTACCGTCACCCGTTGCATCAATAAATATACTGCCTTTAAACAGATACTCCCGTTCCGAATTAAGCTGAAACGCTCTTATGCTTTTTATTCTGTTGTTTTCGGTTTCCGCCTCAATTACATTCGTATTCAAAAACAGCTCTATATTTTTTTCCTTATATATAAAATCAAGATAGAACATATCAAGCATTGCGTCGCTTTGCTCATTCATTGCAATATAATTTGTGATTTCGCTTACTATTCCTCCCTCTCTTGCATATACGGACGGGCTGTAATGCAGGCTTGCGGCACCGTTAATCGGTACTCCTATTTCCGTAGAAGCATTACCGCCCAAAACAGGTCTGTTATTTATAAGCGCAACGCTTGCGCCCGAGCGTGCGGCAGCTACAGCCGCACACATTCCCGCAATTCCTCCGCCGGCTACAATAATATCTTTTTCAACTATATACATTTTCACACCTCCGGCAATTATTCCGTAAACGCATTCAGCGCTATATCAAGCTTATCTTCAAAGGAGCTGTTTCCACTGTGGCATATAACAATACCGTTTTCATATAAATCCGACTTTATTCCGAAAATCTCCGTTTCACTAAACGGTATGTAATATCCGCAGACTGACGAACGTTCTCGTCTGATTCCGTTCACCTCATAATAATCGCTGTCTTTTAAAATCCTTATACCTCTTGTTCCCTTTACAATATCAACGGTATTTTCCTTATATATTACCTCGGCATTAATAACATCGGCAAAAATCTCCGCCGAAGCATATGCTTTACCGCCGATAATTTTTATCGGTGCGTCTGTTCTGACCTTTATACCGTCTTTATAATAGTATCCTTTACCGTCTTTGAAAACATACGGCGCATTTAACCGTTTAACCGCAAGCTCTTTTTCAATTTTCTCACGCCCGTCATCATTTATTATTCTTTTAAACAGCACCGCACTGGCACGCAGAAACGTATTTTCGTTTGATGCGTCTTTTATAAGCTTGACATACGCATTATTTTCAGAACCGAAACTATATCTTCCTATGTCAAGCCATCCGTTTGAGCCTTCCCCGAAATCAAGTACAGAGCTTGACAGTAGTTTTTCACCGTCATGCACCTCTGCCGTAAGTGCCCTGTCGCTTGTAGCATGATAAACCTTATATACATACACCTCATATTCACCCTCGGGCAGCCCCGACGGTGCAAATACAGCCTGTGCGTCTTTGGAATATCCGTAAGTAGTCTTTTGCTTAAAGCCCTCCAGTCCGCTTCTTGCCCAGCTTCCCGTTTCAGAATATCCCTCATCATCGGTAGAAATAATATTATACGTAAAATTTCTCATATCCACGGCAACTCCGCCGTTTGATAAAATTGTTTTTCCGTCCGCTTTTACGGTAATATATATAATAGAATTTCCCGATTCACATTCCGAATCCGATGTAAATTTCAGCTTAAAATCCTTCTTTGAAGCCGACGGAAGCACGCTGATTGTTTCTCCCGAAAATTCGATACCCTCAGGCGTTTTTACTTCAAATTCAAGCTGTATATCTTTATCCGTATTATTTGACATTTCAACTGATATTTCATCTGTATATCCCGCATCAAGAACCTTGTAGAAATCTCTCTTGTCAATTGAAATATCCTTCACCGGTATAATACTTTTATCAGCCAAGCCTGCATTTTGTATAATCTGCAAAGCCTTGTCATTATAATCTACAGAATCCAAATATGTATTATTAGCTATTACTATGTTGTAGTCTTTCGGGTCGTAATTTGTAAATGTTACTTCACCGAGTACAAAATACGAATCCCTTACCGTTATATTTTCAGCCACATGACCGTTTTCCTGCTGTATCATATACGGAGTAACACTGTATTCAACAACGTTTTCATAGTCCTCCCAGTTTGCCGACGCTCCGTCATGATAAATTGCAACCGTCGCCTCGCCTATAGGTATCGCACTTTTATACGGCGGTCTTATATAATTCCCCTCAATTATATTTTTTCCTTGTATCGGATTGGTTATATATATCGAACCTCCGTCACGCATCTCACCCATGCAGTTTTCAAAATAATTTTTTCTTACCTCGTAATTTTTTGCAAAGCTCACTTTCTCACTCGGCGACCAGCCCCAGCCTAAGCTTATTCCTGAGTAAGACGTATTTTTTATAGTGTTATGCTCTATCTTCAATCCGTCCGCATATCTTACAAGGATTCCAACTCCGCCTCGGTATGTCTGCGCTATTGCATCAAAATAATTATTATAAATATTTATATTTTTATGGAACATATCGCCGTCGTTCGATTTGTAATAATCCCCTCCGACTTCAATCGCAGTACCTCCGATATTCGTAAAAACATTATTTTTTATATTAATGTCGTTTCCTCCGACTTCAAGCGTAATTGCATTTGCCGCAGTATTTATAAAACTGCAATTTTCTATAGTGATGTTATCTCCGTATGCAGAATCAATAACTCCCGGGATTTTTTCTTTTTTTATTCCCATTCTGTATCTTTCGTCCTTTGCGGAATCCAAATCCGACGGCAAAAGCGAATTTCCCTGCAAGCTTAAAAAGCCCTCATTGTTCGGTCTCGTCCAGCCTGTATTTCTAAATTCTATTCCACTTATTTCAATATCGGATATATGCTGCTTTGAGTTCCCCTCAATTCTCAAAACAGAATCCGTAAGTCCGTAGTACATTTCAATATTATCGGCAGTTTCATTCACATTCGGATAATAATAAATCAAATGCTCTTTTTTATCGAAATACCACTCTCCGGGCGAATCTACAAAATCCTTGGCATTTTCGAGCCAAAAACGTGTTCTGGGGGTTATATCCGCACCTTGGCGAACATTGTTTATCTGATTTTTTTCAATATCCTCCATTACAAGCTCGGTATAATTTTTCCCCGGTTTAATCTCTTTAATTCTGATATACTGATTAAGCCATACAGGTATCGCCGCAAATTCCAGTCCGCCGTTATATTGCTTTAGATTATCGGCTATTCCGCTCGGAATAAATAATGAACTTTTTGTTTTATCACGCTCTAATGTCAGATACTCCCCCTCATTGGGATAACGTCCTCTGACCGCTCTGTCACCGTTTACGTACAAATCTCTTAAATCCTCTGCTTTAACCTCGGCAGTAATAAGTCCGTCAGATGTCTCACGCAGATTTTCGGCTTTTACTCCTGCGTTTATTATCGGTTTTTCGTTTTGATATGCTTTAATATTAAGCTTTTTATTTTCCATTGAATCGGAATCAAGCACTGCTGTTTCCCGTGCAGAATACTCTCCGCCGCGCATATAAATTGTTATCTCTCCGTCATCGTATAATTTTACTTTTTCGACAGCCTTTGCAAGAGTTTTTAAAGGATTGTCTATCGTTCCGCTGTTTGAATCCGACCCGTCGGGCGAAATATAAATCTCATTTGCCGCAGCCGCATAAATATTCACCTGCATCAAAAGCATTGCCATACAGCATATAATGCAAATAACTTTTTTCATCACTTTCCTCCTTACTCAACTATCAAAATCGTATACACCGTTGCATATGATAAATGAACGAATACTTTTTGACCTGCCGTTAAATCTTCCTCCGACGCCTTATAAAACTTACCGTTTGACATTTTATACATTCTCGCTGTCACCATGGGCAGATTTCTGTACCAGCCGTTTTCTTTTGTTTCTACAATAAATCTATTTTCGTCAGCCGCCCTTACATAACCGTAGCCCGTATACAAGCCGTTATACCAGTTATCTGCCGACAAATCCTTTCCGTTGCTTTCCTTTACGGATTTCTCGGTGTATATTTTGTCATAAGCTTCATCACACCTATGCAGCATAACAAGCTTATTTATTTTTTTGTTATAATTTAATGCGTATTGAAATACATCGCCTGCCTTTATGTCCTTATATGGATTAAAAACTTCATTTTGAATTTCGGCTGAATAGTATTTGAATACGTCCTTTCCGTTCAATTCAATATCCTCCGCCTCAAGCTCAATATATCCGCCGTTTACATAACCCGTTATTTTTCTTACTATTTCGTCCTTGTCAACGTCATATATATCTTTTACGCTTTGAGTTACAAATGAAGTGTTTGCGTAATTTATACTGCCCGACCAATCCTGTTTCGCTGTCATTGCCGCTATCTGCGCAGTATATTTTGAATCTGCGGAATACAGCGCAATTTTATATGGCTGATAGCCGCTCTTTAAATCACTTCTTGACAGAACCTTATAATTTTCGTCTTTTCTGTCCTCGGGAATACTGAATATCAATGCATCCTCCGCAAGCACATATTTTGACGCTATCGTATACAAAGGCGCACCGATATAAAACATATCGTCCGAACAGTAATCCTCCGAAAAGCTGTTTGACATGCTGTATCCGATATAATTTTCATCACTGTAATTCTCGTCTGCCGTTTGTATATTCAAAAGCTCATTTTCTTTATTTCTGCTGATTATAACAACATCGGTTTCTTTGAGCTTGTCTCCCATTTCGGACGGCCGGAGTTTTTTTCCGTTTATCTTAATGCTGTCCATTTTGTCATATACGCTTATTTTCCCGCTGCTTTCAAGAAACTTTATGTATATCTCATTTTCATTTGCCGCCGCTCTCATTACACAGGCATAGTTCTCATATTTTGCGCTTATATTAGGTATCGCAAATCTTACAAAGCCGTCGCTGTCAATATAAAACGACACATCATTTCCCGCTTTCAATGCGGCTTTATCCATATTCCTTCCGACCTTAAAGGTTTGGGAATTAACTGTTACTTCATCGTCTCCGGACGACTGTATTTTACCCTTTACAGGCTGTGACGATGATATAAACAGTATTACCGATGTGCTGTTCTTTGCATACCCGACCGTATTTCCGCTTTCAACCGATGTTAAAAATCCTCTTTTGCCGTCAATGTATATGTACACATCGTCACTGTTCTCAACCTTTTCACCGTCATTAAATACTATCGTTTCCGAAGAGCTTTGAATATAATCAACATATTTATATATCAAATCCCATACAAATACAACATCATAAACGCCGTCCCCGTTATTATCAATCAAAAACAGCTTTCCGTTCTTTATATTTAATTCGTCATAAGAATACCCGACCTTAGCCTCGCCGTTATATATCATATCAAAGGTTTTATCCAATTTCAGTTTTTTGCTCTTGTTTCCGTCTTTATATTCAACGGCAGTTTCCGTACATTTTTCTATATCCTCGGCAAAAACCTCGGCAGTATTGTTTTTTTCGGATGTGTCAACATATACTACTTCATTTTCATCATTTTCTGTGCTTATATATGCGTCAGCATAATACCCCAAAACGTCTTTACTTCCGCTGTACAGATATATTTCATCACCTATTGAAATACTCCCTCTGCCTGCTGTTTTTGTCGAAGTAAGTCCCGTTCGGCTGTCGCCGTTCACTACGCCCTCCGCCTTTTTTATTTTCAGATTTTTCTCCATAAACGGCGTATGCTCCTCGTACACCGTAATACCGTTTTTACTTCCGCTTTCGAGAACCTCCACATCAAGCATATTATATATAAGCTGTGCAAGCTCGCCTCTTGTCAGAAATTCTCCGTTGGGTGTGAAATAAATCTTTTTTTCCGCTGCCGCTGTGATATATCCGCTCGGATACGACAAATTGTTTGTCACAATATCGGGCTTAATAAGGCATACAAGAATCTTTATTATTTCATTGAATTTAAGATTTTCGTTAGGTCTGAAGCTGCCGTCCTCATATCCGTTCATAAGATTGCATTTGCTTACCTCATCTATGTAATATGAATATTCATTTTGAGGATTTACGTCAAAAAACTTAGTTAAAGCTTCGGTGTTTTTCTCTTCGCTGTTTCCTTTCAGACGGTATGCAGTCTTTGCCGCATATCCTCTTGTAACATATTCATTCGGGTTGAAATTGTTATTTTCGTCCGTTTCCATAATACCCAGTGCGGTTATTACGTTTATCGCTTTTTTATGCTTTGAAGTCTCAATATCGTTTATCTCCGCTTTTTCCGTTTCGCCTACATATGAAAATCTCACTGCGTCGCATCTTGATGCCGTTCCGGGGTCGGAACTGAGCATAACATAAAATTCTTCGCCGCTTGCATAATAATATTTTCCTATATCATACCAGCCCGCTTCTTCAACAGCACCGTTTATAATCTTTATATTATCAATATTTCCGCCGCTGTAAACATCAACGTTTACCCTTGCCTCGGCAGGTACGGGAATATACATGGAAATGCTGTACATACCCTCCGTGTCAAGCTGCGGCGTATATGTAACCTTGGCATTATTCGCTATTCTGTGCATTCCGCCGATTCCGCCCGTACCGTTTCCCATTTCAACAAGCTCTTCATATCCGCTGTCACCGTTATCAATCACTACAATTTCTTTCGCCTGAACATCTGCGCACCCGAAAGCGGCAAATATAATAAACAGCAATAATATCTTTTTCATGCTTATCTCCTTTCGCAAATTCCATATTATTCAATGCAGTGCATTACATCGCATATGAGCTTTGAAACCATAGCTCTTGTCGCATAAGCGTGCGGTTCAAATATTCTGTCGCCCGTTCCGCTTATAAGTCCCGCTTTTTGCAGTTCCGAAATCGGCTCTGCTGCATATTCCGCAATATCCGCTGCGTCGGTATAATTAATTTCGGTATTATATGACGCAAGCCGTATATTTTTAAGCTTAATAACTCTGTTCGTAATTACCGCCATATCCTGACGCGTAAGATTCTTTCCTTTTCCGAATGTATTTTCCGATACGCCGTTGACAATACCGCTTTTCAGCGCTCTTGCAACATACGGATATGACCAGTCGTCCTTTGATATGTCCTCAAATGAACACTCGCTGTTTTCCTCGCCTATGCCGAAAGCACTGACAATTAATTTCACAAATCCCTCACGAGTTATATTTTCATTGGGGTGAAATGTTTTGTTGGGATAGCCCTCGGCTATTCCTTTTTCCATAAGCTCAAGTATGCTGCTTTTTGCCCATTCCGCCTCGTCAAGGTCTTTAAAGCCGTAAATTTTCTCAGGCTCTTCCGTAGGCTGTGGTGAAGAAACCGGCATTGCCTGAAATCCTCCTCCGCCCCCTCCTCCGCCGGAGCTTCCGCCGGACGGTACGGTCGATGTACCGCTTAAAGCATTGTTAAATTCGGATACAAGCGCTTTTGCACTGCTGTAGTTTTTCTTCTGCGCAATTGCCTTCAGCACACTGCTCTTTTTACTTTCTGTAAGAGCAGTGAACTTTGTCATATTTATTCCCAGAGAATCCGCATAAGTATTCAATATTTCCTCGTATGCTCCATAAGAATTTTGATTTATCATTGCGGCGGCGACACTTCTTTCAAATGCCGTTTTTACGCCGCTTAACTCCTTTATCGGCAATTCATTTTTAAATACCGTAAATACGTCCTCTTTATTTTTAAGTGCGCTGTAATTTTTTAAATCTATCCCGTATACATCATAATAATTGTTAAAATATGTATCATATTCGCTTAATTGATTTACCGCATTAAGTGATATTTCATTTTTTAATATGCTTGATATTTTATCCGTATTTTCAAAATTTTTATTAAACAGCGCATTATTAATGCCCGATTTGTCTTTCAGAGATTTATATAGCTCAAATTCACGCTCCGCCAAATTCAGCTCGTTATGCTTTTTTAAAATAACCTCCTCAACCTCTGCTTCGCTCTTTGCATTATTCAGCTCTTCAATCGCCTTTTTTATCGTTGTTTCATTTATATTGTAAAATGACGTTTTTACTTCTTTGTCCGACGTCTGTGAATTTAAAATTACATTATATTCACCTCCGTCAAGCTTATCGCTTATTTTATAAGTCCACACAAGTTTACCGTCCGACGGCATATTCAACACTTCAATATATATCGGTTCACCGTCTTTTGTTATTGCGGCAACAACTTTTTCGCCCTCCGAATATCCGTCTGCGCTTGCTGTTAAAACATATTCGTCAGGACTGTATTTTCCGCTTTCTATTGTAAGCTCCGAATTATACGTTCCGTTTCCGAACGGCTTGAAATTTTCCAAGTCGCTCAACAATACCGCATTTCCCTGCGCAAGCTCCGTTTCAATTCTTCCCGTTCCCTCCGTTACTTTATATTCGGAAATAACGCCGTTCTCAATCGAATATGCCATGAGATACGCCTTAACCTTTGAATATGCCGCAAATACGGAGTTTTCACTGTCAAATATAACGGGATATACCGTTTGTTTATCCGTTTTAAATTCTTCGCCGCACGGTGACATCTCTTCATTTTCATATGATTTTATTCCGTCTGCGCTTACTGTATATTCCGTATCGGGAACCAACCCTTCACATAAGCTGTAATTTTTGCAGTCGGCGCTTATAAGCTTAACATTTTCCGCCTTTTCTCCGCTTACAAGCTGCGCTTGAATTAAATTCGTTTCCATAGGCGTATCGAATTTCACATTCAGATTACCGTTGTATTCAATACTTGCGGACGGTTTTACCGCCTTATGTATCGGAACAAATTTAACAGCACTCGTTCTCAATGTAGTGTTATTGTTATTTCTCAGCATTTTTACATAGCAATCCGATGACTGCTCAAAATAATACGTTCCCGCACTCCACCAGAAACCTTTTTTCGCCGACGATAAATCAAAGGGCATTACGCCTATATTCTCTTCCCCGCCACCTGTGTTTATAATAATACTCGGCTCGTCATCGCTTTCGGCATAATTTACATTCCATATAAATACTTCGTACTCTCCCGAAAACTGTATATCGGGAGTCCATTTTGCATATGTTTCAACCTGCTTTGAGCCTGCATATCTCGTCAGCAGTCCGTCATATCCCTTAACTCCCGAATCATGCCACACATCAAAGCCCTCGCCGTATTCATAATATGCGTTTTCTCCCGATTTTACGGTGAGTACAATATCCTCCGCCGCCTCTGTTGAAAATGCAGTACCCGTACAAACGGTATTGCCGTCTGCGTCCAAAGCCCCGACTATCATTAAAGCATATTCGCTCTGTTTCTTTAATTCGGGATGCTCTACAGTGATTTCATTTCCCGAAACCGACGCACTGACATCTATCAACGTGTTATCGGATAAATCCATCAGCTTTACGGAATCGGAATTGATTTCCGTCAGCTCGGCGCTTGAAACGGCAATCAGCGGCATTGCCGACTCCGATTTTGTTACGGACAGCCGCACATCATTATTCTGTGCGGCAGCCGAAAAGCTTTTACTCGAGTTCCCATTCGTATCTCTTAATACATACTCACCGTCACCCGAAAGCTGCTCCTGTGCGGAAACAATAAATTTCCCGTTATCCTGAAATAAAATATTTGTTTTAATAAACTCTGTTCCGTTATCAAATACAAATTCCGAATCCGAATTATCGGAGGCTATCACCGTTATACCGTCAGCTCCAATGTGCCGGCTTATCTCTATACCCTTGTTATCATCGGCAATAACCATTCCCGACGAATTAAATAATATTGCAAATACCGTCAACAGTAACATACATCTTTTCATTTGCCGCACTTATCCTTTCCTGTTTATATTTACTGATTACTTAACGCCGCCTCCGTCATTTTTTCACACATTGTATTTACATTCACAATGCCGTTCAAATTATCTACGGCCTCTTTCCATTTTGTTTCAAATTCACTTTCATTCTGAGCCGCCAATGACAGCTTGAAAGCATTTTCCCACTGCTCTCTCTTTGACCAATATGTAACAACCTCATCTATATTGGCAAACGCAGGGTCCCAAACCTGATATGACGGATATTCGGGAATATCCAAATGTGGCGAATCCTCTTTAAATGTCTTTACCGCAGTATACGGTCTCATCACATTTGCTCTGTTATATACTATCGGACGCCATCTGTTTACATTTGTAGGGTAACAATACCACTCTCCGACATACGTATCAAGCAAGCCCTTGCACTCCTCATCGCTTACCGCCGATGCATCTCCCTCTATAAACCTTTTATTAAATCTTTCGTCCTTAAAGCTTCTTGTTCCGTCCTCATTTTCAACGTATAAATCCGCCTCTTTCGGGCCCCACGCATATACTTCTTCAAACTCATCGGAGAACTGAACATTCAGCCAATTAAGCATTTGCTTTAACTCCGACTCC
>CAKSGG010000031.1 GCA_934454215.1 uncultured Clostridia bacterium | reverse complement strand
ATAAATACAGAGCGCACAAAACAGGCGCCTGATACATTGACGGTTTTGTGCAAAAATGCTATAATTATATCATAAATTAAAAAATGAAGTTGATTGAATTGATATATTTGAGAGGGGTGTCTTTTTTGAAAGGTGTAACAACAGAAAATAAAAAACTTCAAAAACGAAAGAAAATGAGCAGGGACGCAAAAAAGAAACAAATGAAATTGTGGTCGTTCTGTATAATCCCCATGCTGCTGGTTTTTGTATTGAGCTATATACCGATGTACGGTATCATAATAGCCTTTAAGGACTTCAAATATGATAAGGGCATATTCGGAAGTCCATGGGTGGGAATGAACAATTTTAAATTCTTCTTTGAGTCAAATGAGTTTGTGAGAATTGTTTGGAATACGCTTTACATGAATTTTCTTTTCATAGTAATAGGCATGGCTGCGGCAATTGTTCTTGCGATTCTGCTTTATGAGCTTACATCGGCGAGAAAGGTAAAAATATTTCATACGATTTTAATAACGCCGCATTTTCTGTCATGGGTTGTGGTATCGTATATGCTTTACTCATTTATAAGCCCGACAAACGGATTGCTCGTTAAGGCTCTTGAACATTTGGGCATGGGAAAAATTGATTTTTATTCGATGCCCAAGGCGTGGCCGATAATCCTCGTTATTGCAAATGTGTGGAAATGCGTAGGCATGGATTCGATTTTGTATTATTCTTCAATGATGGGAATAGATGAATCCTTGTATGAAGTGGCGTATCTTGAGGGTGCGAATAAATGGCAGAAAGCACGCTATGTAACTATTCCGATGCTTATGCCGATGATTGTGCTGCTTGCGATAATGAAAATAGGCGCAATATTCAGAGCAGACTTCGGATTGTTTTATCAGCTTCCGAGAAACATAGGAACATTGTACATAACAACAGATGTTGTTGACACATATATTTTCCGAAATCTGCGTGAGCTTGGAAACATAGGAATGTCATCGGCAGTCGGAGTTTTGCAGTCGGTTGTCGGATTTGTTCTTATATTAATAACAAATGCCGTTTCCAAAAAAATAGACCCCGATTACGGATTGTTTTAATTAATGAAAGGAGTGAAAAGCTATGAATAAACAAAATAAAAAGAAAGAATACATTCTTACGGGAGTATTTATCGTACTTTGCGCAATATTCATTCTTCCTCTGGTGCTTGTGATAAGCGTATCTGTATCATCGGAAACGGACATTGCGGCATACGGATATTCACTGATTCCGAAACATATAGATTTTGCGGCATACAGCTACATTTTCAGAACACCGAAGAAAATAATAGACGCATACAAGGTAACATTCATATTTTCAATTGTGACAATGGTTTTGAGCGTTCTGCTTCAGTCGATGGTTGCGTATGCACTTGCGAGACCCGATTTTAAAGGCAAGAAATTTGTATCGTTTTATCTGTATTTTACGTGTATGTTTTCGGGAGGACTTGTTCCGTTCTATCTATTGATAACTCAATATCTGCATTTGCAGGACACAATATGGGTTTATATTGTTCCGGCACTGATAAACGTTTTTAACATATTTATGATAAGAACAAATATGCAGGCAATACCTAATGAGCTTTATGAATCGGCAATAATAGACGGAGCGGAGGAGTACAGAGTATACTGGCAGATTATAATGCCTTTATCAAAGCCCGTTCTTGCTACGGTTGCGCTTATGACGTTTTTGAGCAAATGGGGTGATTGGATGACCCCGATGCTGTATATAAACAACAGAGATGACCTTATAAGTCTGCAATATCTGTTACAGAAAATAATGAACGATTTGGAACTTTTAAAGGATGACAGTATGTCAATGTATACACAGAATATTGCTGTTCCGTCAGAGACCGTCAGAATGGCAATGGCATTGGTTGTAGCAGGACCGGGACTTGTTATATTCCCGTTTTTCCAGAAATATTTTACAAAGGGTATGACGGTCGGCAGTGTTAAAGGATAATGCATAAAGGTTGCTTTATCAATAAAAATTAAAAAAAGAAAGGTTGGAAAGACATGACAAAATTTTCAGAAAACAGAGAAGTGAAGAAAATCATATCTTTTGCTGCGGCAATTGCACTTTGCTCGGGTGTAATGACAGGCTGCTGCGAGAAGAAAAATGATGCGGAAACAGACGAGGGTACGACAATAAGCTGGCTTATTCCGGGCGATAAGCCGGCAGACCTTGCGCTTGTTCAGGACGAGGTGAATAAAATTGTTGAACCCGAAATCGGAGCAAAGGTTGAGTTCAGGTATATTGACGCAGGTTCGTATACGGAAAAAATGAATATGTCATTTTCATCACAGGAAGTATTTGACATTTGCTTTACGGGCTATGTAAATCCGTTTGACACAACAGCAAATAAGGGCGCATATATGCCGCTTGACGAACTGCTCGAAAAAACTCCGAAACTTAAAGAAAGCATACCCGATTGGCTGTGGGAAGTAGGTAAGCGTGACGGAAACATATATGCGGTTCCGAATTATCAGGTTTGCTCGGGCAGATTTGTTCCGTTCATTTATACGGAGCTTATAGATGAGTGCGGACTTGATTTATCGGTTGTAAAAGAGCCTAAGGACCTTGAAATCCTGTTTGAAAAAATTAAGGAAAAGCGTCCCGATTTGTACCCGTGGAGAATTTCAAGCGGTATAACAATGTTCAGACAGGACAAGGGTGAAGAACTGATAGGTGACATATATATTGACAGAGATGACCCGTCATTAACGGTTAAGGAAAATGCCGTGAATGAAGACTGCGAGGCATATGATACGATACGGTCATGGTATGAAAAGGGTTATATAAGGTCGGATGTTGCAAGTGTGGGCGATGACAATCTTGACTATATTAACGGGAAATATGCAATATTCCAAAGTACATATAAGCCGGGAGTGGAAAATGGACTGGAAACAATACTCGGCAAGCCGGTTACGGCAATAATGCTCGGTAAGCCTTATGTTACGCGTACAAAGTGTACGGCGGCAATGACTGCAATCAGCAAAACTTCAAAAAATCCCGAAAAAGCAATAAAGCTGATTGAACTTGTCAATACAAATAAAGACCTGTATAATCTGATTTGCTACGGAATAGAGGGAAAGCACTATACAAAGCTTGACGACGGTACTGTAAGACTTGACAGTAATTCCGGATATTTCATAAATGCGTCATGGAAATTCGGAAACCAGTTTAACGCATATCCTCTTGAGGGTGATTCACCCGATGTATGGGAGGAAACAATAAAAATGAACGAGGAAGCCGAAAAATCACCTCTTCTCGGTTTTGTCTTGGATACCACACCGATTCAGTCAGAAATCTCGCAGGTATCATCGGTAACAGGCGAGTACAGTGGATTTTTAAACGGTTCGGTAGACTATAAGCCGGTATATGATGAATATGTAAGCAGAGTTAAGGCGGCGGGCGTTGATAAAATCCGAGACGAGGTTCAAAAACAGATAGATGAATACAAGAAAACTAAAAATTAAATAAAAGAAAGGAAGTATCAAAATGAACGGAAAGAAAATTTTAGCAGGTATTATATCTTTAACGATGATTTCTTCAATGGGAATCGGCGCAGTGCGTGCGGAGGACGAAAAGGGTAATGTAACATCATTTAACGCAGACCCCGTGGCAATGTATATTTATCATACAGTGCAGTATCTTGGAGGAGATAATGTTAAGGCAAGCACAAAAATAATACAGGACGGAGTTGACATTACAGAAGGCTGTACGTTTGAAAGATATGAAACAAAAAATCTGTACGGCGGCGGTTTGGGAACGACATGGGACAGACCGTATTGCACAAAGGTAACTCCTCCGTCGGGTACAACATTTGACGTAAATGAGCCTATAACTGTCAGTATTGAAAATCAGGCATCATTGAATGATTATTCAAATACATTTATGATTGCGGAGCTTTTATCCGACGATTTTTCGGGAAGTACTCTTGATTGGAGGACAGACAATTCAAAAAGCACGCTTGCTGTAGAGGACGGAAGACTTAAGGTTACGCCGATAAGCGACTATAATGTGCCTGTCTACCATAAGGACTATGCGAGCCAGACAAATTGGAGCGATTATACCGTAAGCTTTGATTTTGAGCCCGGTGTTGAAACTCAGATGGCATTAAACTATGTTTACAGCAATGCTTCTTCGCCGAACGGAAGTGCAGCAAATAATTACGGTTTTATTATAAACACCACGAACAGCGGTCATATCAGAGTATACAATCCGAATATAGATAACGGCTGGACATTCAGAGCATATAACAGCGAAAAGTTTGCACCGCCGAGCATGGGCAGGACAACTCATGTAACGTATTCCATAGCGAACGGATATATGAGTGCTTTTATGCAGAATTACAGAGCTGCCGATATATCGGCGGCAGGCATTAAGGGAGCGCCTGTATTCTCAACATCTACAGATGCCGCTCCGTATTATATAGATAATATCCGTGTGACAAAGCTTGTTGACCCCAATAATATGGCTGCGCTTACAATTTCGGATACGGCATTTGAGGCTGATAATGATGAGGCTGTAATATACATAAGTAAGGACGTTAATGAAAAAGACCTTAAGGCTGCCGTTACGCTAAAGGAAAACGACGTTGAGGTAAATAATTTTAATGTCGAAAAGGTAAATACGGCTTCGGTAACATCGGGCGAAAATTACGGAAACGCATATAGAATTATAAAGACAGACAGTTTTGCGTCAGACAAAAATTATAAACTGACGGTTGACGGCTTATGCTCAAATGATTATACGGCTAACATGAAAGCGCCATGGAGCAAAGCATTCAGGATAAATCAGCTTTATGCAAATGATTTTTCAAATTCCGAAACGGTAAACTGGGAATTAAAGCAAACAAACCCGAGCGCAAGCTATCAGGGAGAAAATACGGCGGTTGTTGAAAACGGGGTGCTGAAAGTAACGGCAGGCGCTAAGAACAGCGACCAGCAGGTTCTTACATTTGATTATGATAATATGAAAGAAACGGACTATACCGTAGAGTTTGACCTTACAGCAGTTACGGCGCCGAACGGCAACTGGCTGAGATTTGGAATCGGAGAATATAATCAAATCGGAACGGTATCGGGCTTCCATATTCAGGCAGGCGGTATTAGGTCGTATGTAAAAGATAGCGGCTTTGATTTTACACAGACAGAAATAGTTACGGGAGAGACATACAGATATAAGATGACGGTAAAGAACGGCAGATATATCCTATATAAGGACGGCGTGAAGATTACCGATTATATGGCGGCAAATCCCGTTTCACAGGGCGCTTTTGTAATAAAATTCTTAAATGACAACTGTGAGTATAAATTTGACAATATAAGTATTACAAAGCTCGGTGATGTAAAAGATACAATTGATATAGAGAATGTTTACATAAATGACGGTGCTCTTAACACAATCAGCGGACAAAATACGGTTTCACTGAAGGTTAATGCGGAAAGTACATTTGAAACTGCAAAGCAGGGTATTGTTTTAGCGGCGGCATATAAAGAAAACGGAGAAATGACAAATGTACGTGTTTTGCATGAGGGAGATATTAAAGCAGGCGCAAATACTTTTGAAATTGATACGTTTGAGGTTAGGGGCGGAACGACACTTAAAGTGTTTGTTTTCAACAGCATGGAAAACCTTACACCGTATTGCAGACCGGCAGTTAAGTGATTTAATTAATTATATCAGGTGTCCGAAAATAATCATATTTTCGGACACTGTAACCCTCTGAAAGGAGCATTAAAATGAAAACAAAGTTTTTTAAAACGGCATTGTTGGCTGTATCGGTTTTGATTATCGGTTCGTCCGCATTTGCGGCAGAGTTTGAGGTAACACAATACACCGCCGACACGAATGAGATTTTAATACAGACAAACGGAGAAATTCCCGATTTGGAGAATTATATAACAATTAAAGAAAATGGAGAGACAATAGACGGCATCACCGTAAATAAAATTGAACAGGCAAGTAATTATCACAGTAGTTTTATAAAGGATACGATATATTCAATAAAAAACACAGACGGCTTTAAAATAGGCGAAGAATATAATTTGGTAATTAATACGGGCGATGAAACAGTATTTGATAAATCTTTCTATCTTGAAAATTATTTCAGCGAGAATTTTTCCGAGGACAGCGGGAATATGCTTTTTGTGCACAGCAATCCCAGTGCCACATGGCAGGGAAATAATACAGCCGAGGTAAAGGACGGCGCACTTGAAATACGGACAGGTGAGAAAAATTCATATGAGCCTGTTCTTGTAAGTGAAAATTATAAAGATTTAATGAGTGCCAAGGATTATACGGCGGAATTTGACGCAGAAGTTATTGACAAAGGAAACAGCTCAAACTTTTTTAAGGTGGGATTTACAACAAGCGCAAGCCTTAATGACGTAAACAATACAAATAAGCTTGTAAGATTTCATTTCCAAAGCAATTGTATAAGAACATACGTTGTGGGAGACGGAGGCTTTATTGCTGCTATTAATGTAAAGGATACGCTTTTAAGCGGTTCACAAAAGTATACACATGTTAAAATAGTCGGGAACGGAACAAGGCAGACGCTTTATGTAAACGGAATCAGATGCAGTGATTACGATTCGGTGAACTGTGCTCCCGCAAAGGGTGCGTTTGCGATGATTTTCATAGGTGATAATGCGACGTATCGTATTGATAATTATAGGCTTACCAAAATGGTAGAGTGCGTTAATGTTACCGCCGATAAGGAATTATACGATGTAACGGATAAAGTTGTTTTATCTGTTGAGGATTCGTTTGATACTGAGTCATTTACACAGGATTTAATATCGGTAGAATCAAGTGACGGAAATGCGGTTGAATTTGAAGCGGCGGCAGACGATGAGCATACAATAACGCTTAATTTCAAAAATCCGCTTGAATACAAAACGGAGTATAACGTTAAAATAAACAGTGAGCTTGTTTTAAAAGATAAAAAGAGTTATTCGTTCAGAAAGTGCAGCTTTAAGACAATTCCGCCGTCATTTGATTTGGACAGCTTTTCGGTAACCGATGGTCTTGCACGTGCGGTAATTAAAAACAACAGAAGTGAAGAACCTGTTACAAGTGTAACAACTCTTGTATTCTATGATGAGCATAATATGATGATAGGCATTGCGGGAGGTAAAAATACCTTATCAATCGGAGAAGAAAAGACAATTGAACAGACAGCTCCGAACGGTACAAGGCTTGTAAAATGCTATGTTTTGGACAGTTATGCAAGCTTAAATACCATGTTTGAAGAAGCAATATATGTTGAATAATGTGAAAAGGAAAAATTGATATGACGAAAAAATTCATTTCATTTTTGATTGTGTTTTGTATACTGTTTTCGACATTGCCGCAACTTGTTTTTGGCGCTGATAATGAACGAAAATATTCAACCGAAATGTTTTCGGTTACAAGTATATCTGTAACAGACGGCAAAGTTTTGGTTGAGGGTGAAAGCGAATACCCGATTTCGGGCGTTCTGATAAAAGCGGGGTATACATATTCGCAGATTACGGCAGAAAATATATCCGACATCGCTGTCGGGCTTGAGGTTGCATATCCGACAGACGGACTGTTTAAAATATCGTTTTGCAAGCCGAACGTTGATTTGAGCGGATACACAATATATTTATCGGGCGGGGAAACGAATATCACTGTTGCGTGCAAGGAATACCCGAGATTAAAAAGAATTTACGTTTCACCCGACGGCTCGGATAATAACGACGGTTACTCCGCTCCTTTGAAAACTATTGCAAAGGCAAAACAGCTTGCGCAGGAGTGTTCGGCGAATGATTACGCCGTAGATGTTATAATCAACTCGGGAGAATACGACTGGGAAAATATTAATTTTACAAGTCAGGACAGCGGAAGTGAAAGCTATCCGATTAGATATATCGCAGACGGCGCAGAATTCAGAGGTACGAAGAAAATTTCGGGAAGTGCTTTTTCAAAAGTGACCGACAGTAAAATTATCGAAAGATTAAAGCCGAGCGCCGCTGACAGAGTTCTTTGCGTAAATCTTGCCGAAAACGGAATAACTGCGGAGGAAGTGAATTTCCTGAGTGCATATGCCCCGGGGGGATTTGTGTCGCCTTTGGGAATATGTGTTGACGGAAGAAGGCTCAGTCTTGCAAGATACCCCGATGAAGGCTATATGTATATTGATGATGTCATAGAGCTTGGCGGAAGACGGCGCTGGGCAGAAAATGAGGGCTACGGCGGAAAATTCATTCAGAATGATGAGAATTTAAAACGCTGGTCGCTTGCCGAAAATGCCTATGCAGTAGGATTTTTGGGTGTTGAATACTGGGAAGAATGGTCAAAGATAGCGTCTGTTGACGCAGATAACAATACTGTTAAGCTTGCCGATTGGACACAGTATGGTATAGCTAAAAATCATAAATGGTATATAACAAATTTGATTGAAGAGCTTGACACCCCAGGCGAATACTATATTGAGGATATGACGCTTTATTATTACCCAGATGAAAGCTTTTCAGAATCAAAAACGGTTGAAATTGCAACTCAAACAAAACCGCTTATTTGCGCAAACGGTTTAAAATATACCGAATTTTCAGGATTTAAAATATTCGGTGCTGCGTCAAGCGGAATAGAAATTAAAAACTGCGAAAATGTGACCGTTAAAAACTGCGATATTTCTCATGTTAAAAACTACGGTATTCATGCTTCGGGGGAAAATCTGAATATATCCTCAAACACCGTACATAACTCATATAATACGGGAATATATCTCGAAAGCGGCGGCGACAGAAATACTCTTACACCGTCGGGGAACGATATAAGCGATAACCATGTCTATAATACGGGAATGGACTCGTCGTCAAACTGGAACGGCGGTATAAGCATCGGCAGAAATACCGTGGGGACAAAGGTATACAATAATCTTATTCATTCGATTAAGAATTATTCATATTCCTTCGGAGGCAATGAAAATGATTTTTCGTATAATGAGGTTTGGTCGGGAAACCGTGAAACGGGAGATGCAACTCCTTTTTACAACGGGAGAGATTTAAGCGAATACGGAAATATTGCAAGATACAATTATATTCATCATTGCTACAATATACAGAACGATAACAAATACGGCAGCTACGGCATGGGCTCGGGCGACGACTGGGCTTCGGGAATTACGCTTGAAAATAATATAATCAGTCTTGGCGGAAAAGCAAATACTGCTGCCCTCAATTCTCATTCGCGTGATAATACAATGAGATACAATATTTTGATTGACGCATCACAGGGAGTTGCGCTTGTGGATAGATATAAGTGGATAAAGAATATACTTGATGAAAACAATGAAACTGCGAAATCATTAATAGCTACGCTTGATAAGACAACGGGATTAAACAAGGGTTATGCAACAACTCCCATATGGCTTGAAAAATATCCGCAGATTTCAACGATTTATCAGGACTGTGTTGACAATAACGGTCGGTTTATGGTTAGAAATAATGTTATTACAGACAATGTATCCGTCAATGCTCCTAATAATATGGATTCTCAATTTATTGAATGGGGAATGGTTGAAAGAAATTATGAAATTAATGATAAATCAATTTTTGTTAATGCGGATAATCATGACTACAGAATCAAGGACGAAGCTGTGGCGAAATACGGACTGAGCAATAAAATCATATCGGAAAGCAATTTTGATATGAACAGCATAGGACTGAAACGAAATACCGCTCCCGTTAAAATGGAATTTGCGTTAACATATCCGTACAATAACGAAAGCTTAAAGGCGGATAAAATCGTATTGGCATGGGATGCGGCTGATTTTGCAGACGAATATGAGGTTCAAATTTCGCAAACCCCTGATTTTTCACAGTTGGTGTATCAAAAATCGACAATATATACAAGGCATACCGTCGATTCGCTGATTGGAGGCAAAACATATTATTGGCGTGTAATTGCAAAAAATCTGTCAAAGCAAATCGGCAACGAATGGCTGTGCAGTAATTCGTTAAGCAGCTTTTCGCTTTTGGACGGAGATGTGAGTGCGTCAGCACATTATATCAGAACGGGTGACGCTTTAAAAGTAAGCGTAAGCGTTAAAAATACGACCGATACGGATTACGCCGATGCAGAAATAATCACTGCATTTTATGATGAATCGGGAACGCTTAAACACGCTTTAAAGGAGTGTGCGGATATTCTGTCGGGGAAAGAAATTTCAAAGGAGTATACTCTTGACAAAGATTTTTCATTCGACAGCGCAAGGGTGTTTGTATGGGACGGCAGTCAAAAGCCGATTATGCAAAGAGCGGCGGTAATATCCGAGCGGAAGTATATTGAGAATGTGCCGTATGAATTTTCTGATTTTGAAATCGGTAATGGGTGGATTTTAAATTCGGACAATACATACATCAGCAGTGCGGCGGATTCGTCGGCAACGTTGAATATACAGACAAAAAATGCCGCCGATTATGATTTCTATTATTACCTTGAAACAACGGACGGAATAGGAAAAGCGGCGGAGATTACAATTAACGTGACAGGCGGAGCTACGGGAGGAAGTACGTATAAAACAACGATTGATTTTTCAAATGCGAAAGCGGGCTGGATATGGTTCGGAAAATTCCCGCTGCTGAATCCCGACGGAACTGGAGGCTGTGAACTGACGGTTCGTTCGCTTGACGCAAATGTTCCGTTAAAGGCAATCAGAGCTGTGGAAGTAAATTGATTAAGAGGTGATTTGGTTGGCAAAAAAATTTAGCGAATTAATTAAGAAAACATTGTCAGTAATTATCGCTGTGCAATTGACAGGCGCAGTTTTGCCGTCTGTTTCTTGGGGTGCTGAAAATACGGACAGCGTTACGATTTATATGAATCCGAACGGCATAAACGGCAGCGGCACAAAGGAAAAGCCTATTTCAAGCTTTAATAATCTTAAAGCATTGCTTGGCAAGCTGGACGATAAAGTCAAGTCTGTTACGGTTGAAATGGCGGGCGGAACGTATTATTTGGACGACGGAGTTGTTTTAAATGAAAAGCTCATAAAGGGAAAAGAGCTGACAATTAAAGCGGCGGACGGTGAAAAGCCTGTTTTGGCAGGCTCAAGGCCTGTAAGCCTTGATGATTTTGAGGCGGTTTCGGATAAATCCGTTAAAGACCGTTTGGTTCCGTCTGCTGCCGCATATGTCGGTGTTGTCGATTTGGGAAAACAAGGATTTACGCATGAACAGGTCAATTTTCTTGATGGGCTTGAGGTCGGTTCTGCCGCTACGGTTCTCGGCGTTTTCTTAAACGACAGCAAAGAAACAATTGCAAGATTTCCCAATTCGTCATATCTGAGAATAGGAAACGTTATAAACGGAGGCGGACAGAGACGGTATGCACTCAATCAGACTGACGGCGGAATTTTTGAGGTTACTCAGTCCAACGTAAGAAGATGGTCGCAGGCTAAGGATATGTACATAGAGGGCTTTTTGGGTGCGGAATACTGGAGCGAATGGGCAAAGGTAGGAAGTATAGACACTGAAAAGCAGACTATAACGATAGCGGAATGGACGCAGTACGGATTAAAGCCTCAGCATAAATGGGCGGCGATTAATCTGCTTGAAGAAATAGATACCCCGGGAGAATGGTATATTGATATGGATAAGCTTTTGATGTACTACTATCCCAGATACCCGATTGACAGGAAAACAGATAAGCTTGAAATTGCGGTTGTAAAAAAACCGCTTATCACACTCGACAATGTAAGCAATGCTGTTATTGACGGTATAGGCTTTAAAAATTCGGGCGATGACGGAATCAGCTTAATTTCCTGCGAGCAGGTAACGGTAAAAAATTCGTCGTTCTATAATCTGGCAAAGGTCGGAGTACGTGCGGCGAATGCAAGCAATGTCAGAATAAGCTGCAATGATTTCTACGATACGGGATATGAGGGTATATATCTTGACGGCGGTGACAGAAATCTTCTGATTTCAAACGGCTGCGTTATAGACAATAATCACATATATAATACGGGTTATCTGTCGGGAGTGAACTGGAACGGAGGTATACGTATAGGAGCAAATTCCGTTGAAACGGTTATCAGAAACAATCTTCTTCACGGAATAAAGAACTATTCATATACCTTCGGCGGCAATGATAATTTGTTCGCTTACAATGAAGTATGGAACGGAAATCGTGAAACAGCCGATTCGGCTCCCATATACTGCGGACGTAAGCTGAGTGAGTACGGAAATGCAATGCGATATAATTACGTTCATGATTGTGTTAATGCAGGGAATAGCACTTTTACAAACTGGGGAATTGTAACGGGTGATGACTGGCAAGCGGGAACTATCATCGAAAATAATATTATTGATATGAATAATAGGAACAAAGGACTTGCAAGCGGAACTCATTCAAGAGACGGTATCATCAGATATAATATTAATGTGAACTCGCTGGTCGGAATACAAGCCAATGACAGATATAAGTATGTACCGAACATATTTAGTGATCCCGCAAATACAACAACCGGCGGACTTATTGCGTCGCTTGAAAGTGATACGGGTTTGAAAAAGGGATATGCTACAACTCCTATATGGCTCAAAAAGCATCCGCAGGTTTCAACGATTTATCAGGACTGTGTTGACAATAACGGAAGATTTATGGTAAGGGATAATGTGATAACCGATAATGTATCCGTGTTTGCGCCGAATCAGATTGAGCAGCAGTTTATAGACTGGGGAACGGTTGAGAGAAACCTTGATATTGAAGATATGTCAGTGTTTGTAGACCCCGATAACCACGACTACAGGCTTACAATGGAGGCGGTAAAGAAATATAATCTTTCGGATAAACTGATGAATGAAGAAAATTTCAGCATGAGCGAAATTGGAATACAGACCGATGAACGCAGTATTGAAAAGCCGTCGGATAAATTCAGAAAGCTTTACCCGACAAACGGAAGCTCAAATATGCAAAGAGAGGGGCTTAATCTGAAATGGGAAAGAGCGTTATATGCTGACCAGTATTCGTATACTGTGGCAAAAGACCCCGAAATGACGGATATTGTTGCCGAGGGTATTACGTTTGACACCTCTGTTACTCTTGATATGCTTGAAAACGATACGGTTTATTATTGGAATGTACGCGCCGAAAACATTTCAAAGCAAATAGGAAACGAATGGGATTCAGTGGGAGAAGCGTTTGTATTTAAAACCTCAAAATATGACGTTCTTGATAAAAATATTCTCAACAGTGTTATTAATGAAGCCGAGGAAGTGTATAAAACCGTAACCGAGGGAAACACTGTGGGCGACTTCAAAACGGGAACATTAGAGGTGTTTAAGACGGAAATAGATGAGGCTAAACGTGTTTCGGAGCTAGTAATCGGAACAACGGAAACAATAGATAATGCTGTGGCAAGACTGAGGTCGTTTGTATCGTTAATCAGCGGATATAAGCATAAGGGCTTTATTACCGTGAATAATGAAAATAAAGATAGCTGGATAGTAGTTGAGGAAAAAGCCGAGGACTATTCGGTAGAAAACGGAACCGCAAGCTTTAATCAGACAGGTGCGGAGGCTGTAGCTTATAAGGATATAATAAAAAATCATCAGGCTTTAAGCTTTAAGCTCAAAAAAGAACAGGCGCAGAACTGGATAGGAATTACATTAAAACAGAAAACGCCGAATCAGACATCATACAGCAGAAATGACCATTCATATCTGATTGTTATAAAGGACGATATTTTTGAGCTTCAAAAATACGATTCGGCGTCGGCAAGTGCGGGAATAATTAAAACCGCTGACAATAACGGTATATTTACGGCTGATAAATGGCATGATTTCAGATTTGGAGCAATAACCGTCGAAAAAGGAGTAAATATTTTCCTTACAATTGACGGTAATAAGATTTTTGATTATCTCGATTCGGTAAATCCGATTACGGCGGAGGGATATTTTGCTCTTACGGCAAATGCAAATGTTTTGTCAATTATGCAGGGAGATGTGCCCGAGGGAGAGTATATTCCCGATGAGAGTATTTATAACAATGGTGAAACCGTAAAGAGTACGTATTTTAAAGTCAATGAAGATGGTTATAATGAAACGGGCAAGTTTGACAATTCAGAATTTGTCGGCTTTGAAAATGCGGCCGTCAGAACAACGGTCGGCGGAACTGCCGAATGGAATGAGATTGTTCCGATGAAGAATTATAAAATCTATTATTGGCATACTCCGCTTAAAGACGGGGATAAAAATGCAAAGGTAATATTTGAAACCTCTGGCGGAGGTCTTGGAAGTACAGTTTTTGAAAAGAATGTTGACTTCTCCGGCGGTGAAGAGGGCTGGACTGAAATAGGAACATTCCTGACTATGGCTCCCGACGCTAAAAATTCCGTTGCAAATGTAAAAATTGTCGGAAGCGGAAACGGAAAAATTGCAGCTTCGGCAATACGTCTTGACGAGTCAACGGAAAGCGAGAGCAGATTCTCAAAGCTTTTCTATGAGAACGGTAAATCCGTAATGCTGTTCAAGATTGGCAAAAACGAGCTTTACAACAATATTGCAAAATCGGAAATTGACGTTGCTCCGAAAATTGTTGAAGGAAGAACTCTTGTTCCCGTAAGGGCGATTGCGGAGGGCTTTGGGTTTGACGTATCATATAATGATGCGGATAAAACAGTATCCCTTAAAAACGGCGAAATTCAAATTGATATGCAAATCGGAAATAATGAGTTTACGGTCAATTCCGAAACGAAAACGACAGATATGGCTCCGTGTATCGAAAACGGAAGAACACTGCTGCCATTGAGAGCGTTATCCGAGGCAATCGGTAAAAAGGTAGTCTGGGACGAAAGCAGAAAGCTTATTATCATTGCGGATTCGCTGAAGATAACAGAGGAAAATATATCCGAGTATAAAGAGGTTCTTGACATTGCGGACGGAAAATTCAAATAATACAAAAATGAAAGGAAAACGGTTATGAAAAAGACGATTATAGGTTTGTTGATTGCAGCGATGCTTTCAACAACCGCTTATGCGGCAAGCGTTGAGGTTTCAAATTCAAATGCTGCGGAAATAACAGTGAATATAGACGGACGGAAAAAGGGAGAGTATGTTAATATACTGGTCTGTGACAAGGGTACAACGCCTGCTCAGCTTGAAGAAGATGTCACAAAAATTATTCATCAAGGCTCGGTTATTGCGTCGGGAGAGGGTATTGACAAATACGTTTTCAGACTGAATATTCCGAACGATACCGTTTCAAAGGACTATGATGTATATATCGGCGGTGAGGAAAAGGCGTATGACCTTTATTATGTATCATTTGACTCTATAGTGAAAATTGCTAAAGAGCTGGCGGATGTTACATCAGAAAGCGAAACGGAGGAAAAGCTTAACACATATAAAAGAGAGCTTTCTTTGAGCAATGAATTGTTTGACAATGCCTCAATAAAATCCGTTGCACAAAAGCTTGTTGCGTCAAATAATGACAGGCTTACGTTTGAGGATGCAGAAAAAGATGTTTCAGAGCTTCAGAGAAGAATCAAGCAATACGCCTGCCTGTCATGCTTTGAGGACTCGAAAAAAGACGTGTTGTTTAAAGACGGTGAATATTTATACGGAGATGTTGTTTCGTTTGATTCCTTTTCGGAGGATAAAAATACTTTGCTTGAGATATTAAACGGTAAAATCAACAGCACAGGTAAAAATGACGTTTTTGAAAGTCTGTTCGGAAGTAAAATAAAAACTGCTGATGAATTAAAGAAACGCTATGCAAGAAACATAATATGTTCGGCGATAAAAAACAGCGTATACAGCGGTTACGGTTATATAAGCGATATTATAACCGAGGCGAATGCAAAGGAGGCGGGAATCAATGTTTCGGAGTATCTGAATTTTACGGATAAAAACACGGCAAACAGAAAAATTTCCGAAAACAAAAACAGCCTTACAACAGATAACCTTGAAACTGTAATAAAAAATTCGGCGAAAAAGACTGATTCTTCAAGCCGTACGCCGACAGGCGGCGGAACATCGTCTCCTCGTAATCCTTCACCTGTTATATCGGGAAACAATGACGGCAAAAATAACGATAATGACAATAATAAGCCGAAATTCACGGATATTTCGGGGCATTGGGCAAAGGATATAATTGAAAAGCTTGAGGCAAAAAATATTATCAGCGGATATGAGGACGGCACGTTTTTGCCTGATAAAACAATAAAACGTGAAGAAGCGTGCAAGATTATTGCAACGGCGTTTGATATTGAAAGCGGAACGGATTTGAATTATTCGGACGTTGCAAAGAATGAATGGTTTTACCCGTATGCCAGCCGTCTGGCAGGTGCAGGCGTGATAAACGGAATATCGGACGACAGTTTTGGAACGGGGCTTGAAGTAACAAGAGAGTCGTTTGCAACAATGATTTATCGTCTGTTAAAGCTTGAACCAAGCGCAGAAAGCAGCAAATTTACAGATAATAATGAAATCAGCGATTGGGCGGCGGACGCAGTCTTGGCATTATCCGCAGAGAAAATAATAAACGGATATGAGGACGGAAGCTTTATGCCTAAAAAGGCGGTAACGAGAGGCGAGGCGGCCGCAATTATAAGTGCAATACTAAAGGATTGAGAGGGAGATTAATATGATAAAAAAGATTTACTGTTTTTTATTCGCTTTTGTAATGCTTGCCGTTAGCTGTAATTTCCAAACTTATGCGGCTGCTGGGCCGACCCCGAAATACAGCTATGCCGTGAAAGTGGTAACGGGTCTGGGACTTGCGGACGGTTCAGGAAAAGGCTTTGACTGGAGTAAAAACATTACAAGAGACGAGCTTTGCGATATTGTCTATAAAATATTAAGATATTCGGATTATGACGATGTGAGCGGTCAGTGGCACAGTAATTTTTACGGTGATAAGGACGCTAATAATCAATTGATTACCGATATGACGGACAATTCCGTATACAGTGATGTTTTGTCGGATAATACTCATTATTCGGCAATAAGGTATTTGAGCGATACGGGAATAGTGCGGGGCTTTGACGACGGAACATTTAGGCCGGATGCGGAGATTAAGGGCATTGAGCTTGGGAAAATCATTGTCCGTATGCTGGGCTATGAAACGATTGCAAACAGATTGGGTTCGGGTGACGACGGTTATAAGCAAATTTTAAAAACGCTTGAAATAATGTCGGACGCAAACGGAACAATGTCATGCGAAGAAACGGCGCAGGTAATTTATAATATGCTTGTAACCGAAAAGGCGTGGGATACGGACTTTATGTCGTTTGAATTGAAAAATGACGGTAAGACAGCTATGGAAAAATATCTTGGAATATCGTATACAAAGGGCATGATGACAGATAACGGATATGTTTCGTTTGCGGGCGGCAGCGCTGTGGGAAAGGATAACGTTATAATCGGTGGAATGAGACTCAGTAAGACTGCTAAGGTTAGAAATATTCATAAGGAATTGGGACGTGAACTGGAGGTTTTTTACGGAGCTGAGGATTCACAGACGCCGCAGGAAATAAAGCTTGTTTTTGAATCGGGGAGAGATACGTGCGAGGTTATTTACGGGAGAGATGTAAAAGAATTTAAATCGGAAACACTGTATTACTCTGTCGGGAACAAAAACAAAAACGTAAAAATCGACAGCGGAACAACTGTTATCAGAAACAATGAACTTATAACAACGTATACGGAGTCCCTGTTCACGTCCAAAAGCTCTGTGATTAATGTGATTACCGCTTCGGACAAGAAAAAAATCGTTATAATTAATGATTACGAAAGTATAGTTGTAGCGGATAAGACGGAAACATCTTTGTACAATAAAATAAGATACACAGGCGAGACAAATGTTATTGACGTTGATGAATCCAAAAAAGACATTCTTGTTTTTGCGGCGGACGGAAAAGAAAGCAGTCTTGACGCTGTTAAGGCTGATTCCGTATTGGATATTCTGACGGGCGGCGAGCTGACGGAAATTTATATTTCCGATAAATCCGAGTATGATTTTATTGTCAAGGCTATTGACGGAACGGGTGACAACGTTAGCTTTTCAAACGGCGAAACCGAAATTAATGTGTATTCAAAAGTGTATGAAAACGCAACAAACCGCCCCGAAATAAACATGGGAGTATCATATCATGTGCTCATGAATAAATTCGGTGAGATTGTTTGGTGGACTCCAAACGATACCGAAAAGCTGAATTTTGTATTCATGTATAGGGGTTTTGTTGATGAAAGCGGCGATGGTATAAGCATAAAGTGTTTAAATTCGGGAAATGAATGGAAGAATTTAAAGCTTGCGGAAAAAGTAACATTCAGCGACAATACGGGGACTGAAAAGAGATACAGTGCTGTTGACCTTTACAAAGCAACATTGAGTAATTACAGCGGATTTATCAGATATAAAAAGGATAAAGATGAGAATGTTACATATATTGAAATCCCGATTACCGATAAAGGCTCAGAGGTTGATAATAAGCTGAGATTTTTGGCAAATACGGGAATTGAGAACCCGAATCAGGGTTTGGTCGGAACGGTGTGGAGAACTGCTTCGGGGAATATAGGACCTGATGTAATTGTTGATTCGTCGTCAACTGTTCTGATAATAAATCCGCAGCTTACGGGAACAGAGGCTTATAAATTTCAGAAAAATGTATTTGTGGATTATGAATACTATATTCTTGACGCTTTTACAACGAAAAAAGACGCTAATTTTGCGGAATATGTAAGCTTGATTTCGGAGAAAAATACGGCGGGACTTCAAAATACCAAAAAAGATGTAGCTGTGGTTAAGGATATAAAAGAGGTTTATGATGACGAGGAAAGTGAAGTTCTTACGCAATTAACTTTATACAATATGCCGGAGGCTTCGTCAGGAGAGGAAAAGACACTTTCACTGAGCCCGAATGATAATGTTTTATCAAATATTAAAAATATGCTGATATTTGCAACACCGAGCGAAGATGCAAAGCGGTATACTTTGGGAGTCGGAGATGTTATAAGATATGCAACAGACGCATATGATAAGATTACCGAAATACAGCTTATTTGGGACGCAGATAAGGAAAATACAGTTTCTGCGAATGCCAGAAAAGGCGGTATCCCGGGCGTAATTGATTATTTCAGCAGTGCTGAAAACGGAAAAACGAATCCATTGGGTCTTGTCGGCATGAGTGAAGGACAGTATGTTTTAAATCCGAATCAAATTGCGGATTTGAATTACAGAGTGTTTGACGGTTATGCTGTTCGTGTGGTTGATGATGTTTTGACGGTTACAACTCAGGAGCTGTCAATTAACCCGTATGACAAGCTTGAAAGTGATGACAGATTTGTAACGGAAAGCTATAGACTGAATAATGCAAGACTTTTCAATGTAATGACTATTTCATCAAACGGAAAGGTTGCAAGCTGCAAGCAGGCGGCCGTAAGCGATATTAAGCCTGAAACCGTGTACGGAACGGATTGTTCGAGCGTTCTTATAATTGGGGCAAACGGCGGTGTTGCAAGAATTCTTATAATTAATTATGAAGAATAAACTGGGGCACTTCACATGACCTTCCCATATTTACAAAGGGAGTTTTTGTATATGATTAAAATTAACGATAATATTTCAATAATAGAGCCTTATTTTGACGGAGGAGAAAGCTACAAAGAGCATCATAAATATTCCTGCATAAAAGCATATGATGTGTCGGGTTCGATTAAGACTTCTCAAATATGGGACAGTGCCGTTGTTTTTATTCCGAGCGGCGAAAGCGGAGTAATAGGCAGAGAAATTAACCCTGCCGATGTGCATGATTATTGTGAGGCAGTATGTAAAATTACCTGCCCGAAACAAGTTTTTATAGAGTTTTACATAAACGGTGAACGGGTATCGCAGGCAGAGGGGACGGGCAGTATAGATGTTTATACATTTCCGATTGAGGCTGATAAAATCAGACACATTTCATATTGCTTTAAAAATACCGATAACAGAGCCGCAGAAGTAAATTTATATTATTTTGCGGTAAGAAAAAACGAACGTATTATGCCGATTTATTCGGGAAATTGGGAAGGGTGTTTTTCAAAAATAAGCTTTAAGCCGTATACCGATGAATATATGACCGATGATTTGCTTGAAAAATTACCAGAGCTCATTAAGAATGAGCCGTATAAATCAATATATGAGTCCGAAAGAAAAACAGCAATTGAGGCGTTGAAAACCGAGCCTGAAAAGCTTATAGACAGAGTAATCGGCGAGGGCTACAGAAAGACGGAGCATTTCGTCAAGGAGCTTGGTGCTTTGGCGTTTATCGGAATAGCGGAAAAAAACGAAAAGATGATTTCTATGGCGTGCAGATATGCGATGTCTTTATGTGCGTGCACATATTGGTGTCTTGATATTATGGAGGAAGCGCCCGCCTGCACATGGCATCACAGGTCTTTTACGGAAGAAGACGTATGCGAGACTTTGGCTTTGTTTTTGTCATTATGCGGAAATTCTCTTTCATGGCATGGCAGAAATATTATATATCAGTCTATTGTCATGAAAGGACTTCCCCGCATTGAGGCTGACCTTATGACAATGGAATACATCTATAAAATGAATCAGGGACTGGCTTTTTTGAGCGGATATATTAAGGCGCTTATATGTCTTGAACGCCGATTCCCGAGATACGGGGCGAGAATTGAAGAGGCGGAAAGAATACTTCGGGAAATGCTTGGCAATGCGATTAACAAAGACGGAAGCACCGATGAGGGCGCTTCATATTGGCAGTATACCGTATGGAACGCTTTAAAATCAATTGTTATGCTGGCGAAAAGACATAAGCTCCCGATTTCGGAATATGTCTATAATGTATTCGGCGATGTGTTTGGGAAAACTGCCGAATTTGGAATGTTTTTAACGGATGCAAGCGGAAAAATGCTTCCGTACAATGACAGCGGAAACGGGTATTATATTCCGTATATGTGTAAATGTCTTTATTTGATAACAGGAGATTTGCGATGGGCGGCGGAATACTACCGTTCGGATATAAAGGAGCTTGGAATAGAAAACATTTTCCTTAATGAGGATATTCCGAATCCCCAAAAGCTTGCTGATGAAAGCGGTTTGAAGATATTCGATGACGCAGGCTTAGTCTCGTTAAAAAAAGAAAGCTTACATCTTTTCTGCATTTCGGGAAAGTCCAACTCTACGCATTGTCATGCGGATAAGGGAAGCTTTATATTATATAACGGAGAAAAGATAATTTTTACGGACGGATTCAGCACGGGCGGTTACGGCTCGGCAAATAACGGAATGTATCATAAAAGCGAATATCATAATACGGCAACGCCGATTTTAAACGGAGAGGCACTGTCTCAAAATGTCGGCGATGAATATAAGGCGGAGTATAAATGTACATACAATGACGGTGTTTTCAAATGGGAAAGCAATCAAAGCGGTTTATGGGATAAAAGCTTGGTAAAATACAATAAAAGAGAAATTCTGTTTACCCAAAACAACGAGTTTTATATAACCGATTATTTTGAATTTAACACGCCGATGCAAGTATGCGTTAATTACATAATAAGCGATATTAATTCCGCAGATATTTCATCGGACAGCGGTAATTGCAAGAAAGAAATTGACGGTATTAACGGAGTAAGCAGAGTAAGGCTCTATACGGAAAAGGCTGAAAAGATTAAGTTTACTTCAAAAATAACATTAAAATAATTATTAACATATTAGGGACACTAAATCGGAGGGGACACTAAAATGAAATTTTCGGAAAAATTTATTAAAAGGTCAAATGAAATGTGTGATTTTGACAATCATATTCCTGCACCTTATTTCAGAAAAAAATTCACGCTTGACTTTAAACCGAGCAATGCGGAAATAACGATATGCGGTTTGGGGTTTTATGAGCTGTACATAAACGGAAAAAATATTACAAAAGGACCGCTTGCACCGTATATCAGCAATACAGATGATATTTGTTACTATGATAATTATGACATATCCGACTTGCTGAAAAAGGGAGATAATGCTGTCGGAATAATATTGGGCAACGGTTTCAGAAATCCGTTCGGCGGTTTTATCTGGGATTTTGAAAAAGCGGCTCACAGAGGCGCTCCGACGGTCGCACTGTGTATTGAAGCGTCGGATAAAGACAATAATTTCGAGCTTGAAGCAGATGAAAGCTTTAAAACGCACGGTTCGCCGATTATTTTCGATGATTTGAGAATGGGCTTCCAATATGACGCAAATCTTGAAATACCCGATTGGAACGGTATTGATTTTGATGACAGCACATGGGATAATGCAATAAAGGAGAAAACACCGAAGGGGACAGTAAAATTGTGTACGGCGGAGCCTATTGTCATAACAAAAGAGCTTACACCTGTTGAAATTACACACCACGATTGTTTGCCGTTTGCATATAAGAGTGACAATACAAAATCCGAGCCTTATGAGTCTGCAATAGGAAAAAATGTATATCTTTATGACTTTGGCGTGAATACTGCCGGAGTTACACGTCTCAAAATTAAAAATGCAAAAAAGGGGCAGAAAATAACGGTACGGCACGGGGAATACTTCAGAGACGGTATTTTTGCGATAAATACTGTCATGTTTAACAGACCTTATGTGCCTAACTGTGTGGAAAGATATATAGAGTACGGACAAACGGACATATACATATGCAAGGGCGGAGATGAGGAATTTGTACCGATATTCAAATATGATGGACTGCGCTATGCTTACGTTGAGGGATTTTCGGAAGAACAGGCAACGGAGGACGCTGTAACCCTGCTGGTTATGAATTCGGATTTGAAGAAAAGAGCAAGCTTTGAATGTTCTGATTCTGATATTAACAAGCTTCAGAAATTTACAAGACGAAGCGATTTGGCAAATTTCTATTATTTTCCGACGGACTGCCCTCACCGTGAAAAGAATGGCTGGACGGGTGATGCGTCAATGTCAGCAGAGCATATGCTTTTAAATCTGACTGCGGAAAACAGCTTAAAGGAATGGCTTGCAAATATTCGTGCGGCACAGCGTGAAAACGGAATGCTGCCCGGAGTGGTTCCCACAAGTGTTTTCGGATATGAATGGGGCAACGGACCGGTGTATGACAGCGTATGTGTAAATCTTCCTTATTATATATACAAGTATACGGGAGATAAATCGGCGATTGAGGATAATATTTCGCTTATAATGCGTTATCTCTGTTATATTTGGGGACAGAGAGATGAAAAGGGACTTGTTCGTATTGGGCTGGGAGATTGGATTGACCCGTTTCAACCGATTGAACAGTACACCTCGCCCGTTGAACTTACGGGCAGCTTAATGGTATGCGATATGGCAAAAAAGGCGTCTTTTCTGTTTAGTGAAATAGGCAGAAAAAATGAGGCGCAATATGCTAAAGCTATTGCAGATGATATGAGAGACACTGTAAGGTCAAAACTGATTGATTTTGACACAATGACGGCGGCGGGAGATTGCCAGACATCGCAGGCGCTGTCAATTGCGGTTGGAATATTTGATGAAGATGAGATGAAAACGGCGTCTGACAGACTTATAAGCATTATTCATCGTGACGGTGACATAAATACCTGCGGTATGCTTGGACTAAGATATATTTATCATGTTCTTTCGGATATAGGTGAAAGTGAGCTTGCATATAAAATAATAAAATCAAAAAGCAGGAGCTGTTATGGATATTGGCTTGAAAACGGAGCGACATCCTTATGGGAAAGCTTTTCCGATGTATCAAATAAATTCGGGGATTCAAAAAATCATCATTTCCTCGGTGATATAAGCAGTTGGTTTGTTCAGGAGCTTGCAGGACTTAAACCCAATCCGACAGCAAAGAACTGCAATGAAATAGAAATATCGCCGCATTTTATAAATGAGCTTGATTTTGCAAGGGCAGAGTATAATTCCGCAAAAGGCAAGGTTAAGACCGAATGGCGCAGAAACGGTAAAAACATTGAGCTGAAAGTTTATATACCGAACGGCATATACGGAAAGGCAGTTGCTTGTGACGGATATGAATTTGAAGACGGAACAACCGAAAGAACAATACTGCCAAATGCGGAAAATGTGTTTAACTGCAAAATAAAAATTATGGGACAGTCTTAAGATGGTAATATAATTTTAATAAAAAGAAAATATATTTATAGCGGACATATTCCGATAGGGGAATATGTCCGCTTTTTTTGTTTAAAATATTTTTGTTGTTATTTAAAATCATAATGTACAACTTGAACAAATAACCCTGTTAATTTTGTGAAATTGAATCAAATGACCCTGTTAAAGAAAAAATAAATATGGTATTATATACATGATATAATGTAAAAATTAAAGGATGGAGAAGTCTTAAAATGTTTAGCGTGATAATCATTGATGATGAAAAAATTGCAAGGCAGACGCTGGAAAAATATTGTAAAGAATATGCAAAACAGTTTAAAGTAATTTCATCATTTTCAAACGGAGAGGCGGCAATAGAATACTTGAAAGTCAATTCAGTGGATATTGTGTTTTCGGATATTAAGATGCCCGGAATGTCGGGTATTGACGTTGCAAAATGGATATATGAAAATAAGCCGAATACAAAAGTAGTTATGGTAAGCGGATACAGCGATTTTCATTATGCTCAGGAGGCAATAAAATACAAGGTGTCTTATTATCTTTTGAAAGTAATAGATATTTCGGAATTTAAAGAAGTGGTCAGTGTTCTGGAAAAAGAATTAAGTGATAAAGGAAGAGACGACTATTTTGAAATAGAAATGTTTTTTTGTAATTTGTTCTGCGGCTTTTTCGACAGTGAAAAAATTATGGAAAGCAAATTCGGGCAAATAACCAAAACATCGGTTGAGAACGTCTTATGCAGATGTATTACGGTAAGCTTTGATTCGCTGACGGCGTTCAATGAAAAGCACCGTTATGACAAGGAAATGTTTTATACGGTTTTGACAAATATTATAAAAACAGCGCATAATCAGTGCTTTATTATGCCGATAAAGCAGGACGAATCTAAATGCGAGTATATACTTATGCTGCCGAAAAAAGAGCATTTTGCATCCATGTCAAAGAAGATTGAAAACTTGGTTTTGGATATTATGGGAGTAAATACAATTGTTGATGAAGAAGATATTTCGCTTACTGATTTATATAAACGAAACAGCATGATTGATAAAGCCGAGAAAGAAAAAATAATTAAATCTCAGTCGATTGATGTGGTTTACGGAGAAAAAGAAAAATTCATAAAAGAGGTCATGAAATATATTGACGGTAATTATTCAACGGGAATAACGGTAAGCGACATAGCAAATAAATTTTACACAAACCGTATATATTTGACGCGGCAGTTTAACGAGGTAACGGGGCAGAATGTGTCGGAATATATAATGGATTTGCGAATGAAAAAAGCGATAGAATGTATAAGAGAAAATATCAGCGTGGAAAAAACCTGTATGATGATAGGCTATGCCGATGAAAGGAGTTTCAGGAGACTGTTTAAAAGATATACGGGAAAAACCATTAAAGAATATAAAAATGATTTGAAAGGGGATTGATGCTTTTGTTTCAGAAATACTTTTCAATATTTTGGCGCAAATATAAATTCAGGAGCGTGGTTTTTGAAAATTCCGTAAAGCTGTTTGTTATTTTTCTGATATGCCTGATGATTCCGATGATTCTTATATATCAGTATTCAATGAGCGACGCTCGCAATACGCTTTTGAAAACAAATGCGGATTCGGCGAAAATGTTTGCATCAACCACCGAGGCGCTTATAAGAGATACCGAATATCTTGTTGCCGAGATGATGGCGGATAAGGATATTGAATATTATATGTCGCTGGGAAAGGACGCTGTTTATACGGATTCCGATAAAGAATACATAGTTGAAAAAATAAATACATACATGGCGGGCAAAAACCTTATTAATTCAATATATGTATACAACAGCAGTAAAAATATGCTTTGTACAAATAAGGCGTACGGCGGTTTTGAGGAATTTACGGATACATCATGGATAGATGAAATTTATGATAATTTTAGCGATAATTATAAAATGATTTCAAGGAAGCTTGATAATTCCTCAAAAAGAGTTTTTACTCTGATTAAAAAATCAAGGACAAACAGAAGCTCTGTTATATTAAACATTGACATTTACGGCATGGAAAAATACATGGTTAAAAAAAATTCCGATAACGATTCGTTTTATATTGCAGAGCCTGAAAAAATCCTGTACACAAATCTGCTGAAAAGCAAAAGAGACGTTAATACGGAAAATGCAATTATGCAGATGATACAGCAGGGAAATTCAAACGATATTGTGAAGGTCGGAGCGGATAATATTTCAATCTCATCGGAAAGGTCTCCGTATTATGACTGGTACTATGTTTCGGTATCGAAAAACAATAATTATACCGCAATAGTGGGCGGACTTTTTTACCGAATGATTCTGATATTCTTCGGGCTTATGATAATTCTTATAGTAATATCGGTTTCGGTGTCAATCAACAATACATTACAGTTTATTACTATATTGGATTTGTTTGAAAACAGGGACGTATATTCCAAGCTGAGCCAAAATGAAATAAGCGAGGTTGCCGAAAAAATCATATCGCTTATGGACGACAATCAAAAGCTAAAAAATGAAGTTATGTCCCGTAATATGCAGTATGAGGAATGGAAAATGAAAGCGCTTCAAACGCAGATAACGCCGCATTTTTTGAACAATACTTTGGCGGTTATAAATTATGAAGTGATAGATAAATGCGAGAACGGCGAAAGTGCGTCGGCAATGATTGTAAAACTGTCAAGAATTTTGTCATATACCATGATTACGGATAAAATTCTTGTGACGCTGAATGAGGAATTGGAATTCCTCAAAGGTTATGCGGATTTGCTGAGGCTCAGATACGATAATTTTAAAATAGAAATTGATGCCGATGAGAAATTGCTCAATTGCAGTATTTTAAGAATGAGCTTACAGCCGATTATTGAAAATTCCGTTTTTTACGGATACAAAAATAAAGGTGGAACAATTTATATTAGGTGTGAGGACTGCGGAAACGATTACAATGTAATAATCGAGGACAAGGGAAGCGGCATTGCAGAGGACAAGCTTGAAAGTATAAAAAGAGATATAAGGCTTGACAGCATGACGGGCAAAAACGTAGGAATAAAAAATATTTATAAAAGAATGGAGGCAGTATACGGAGAGCGCGCTAAAGTAGATATTATAAGTGCGGAGGGCAGCTTTACGAGAGTTGTGCTGACGATACCGAAGCAGATATAAAAAATTATTTAAGAAGGGATTGTAAATTAATGAAAACTAAAATTTCAAGAAAAAGCATAAAAGGAGACATAAGGCAGATGGATATGATGATACTGCCGGGATTTTTACTGGTACTGGTATTTTCATATATACCCATGTTCGGAATAATTCTGGCGTTTAAAAACTTCAATCCGAACCTTGGTATTCTTGCAAGCAAATGGGTGGGCTTTGATAACTTCAAATTTTTCTTTCAATCAAACGATTTTTTGATTTTGATGAGGAATACCGTGTTATATGCCCTGTGGTTTATACTGCTGTGCAACGTTACAAATATAATATTTGCGATAATGTGCTATAACATCAAGAAAACATGGGCTTTGAAATATTATCAGACAACGTCAATACTGCCTACATTTATGTCGATAGTATTGGTATCATATATTGTTTATTTGATATTATCACCGACAAACGGCGTTTTGAATAACATACTCGGCGTTTTCGGCATTAACCCGATTGACTGGTATTCCGAGCCGAAATACTGGCCTGTAATTCTTTCAATAGTTAAAG
>CAKSGG010000030.1 GCA_934454215.1 uncultured Clostridia bacterium | reverse complement strand
ATGCACGTTTTCAGAAATAATGCCGTACTTAAAAAAGTTACCGTCCCTGCTGCTATAACAAGTTTAGGCAGATATACGTTTAACGGAATGACAGCAATCGAAGAAATTGTTTTTGAACACGAAACCGCACCGTCGTTCGGTTCTGAGCTATGCACGGAAATGAAATCTGGCAGTAAAATAACGGTTAAAAACGAGGACGTGGCAAAATCATTTGAACCGACATCATCATATACAAAATACTACACGCCCGAAAACACAACAGTAGTTGTTGCAGGTGCAGAGCCTGAAGTAAAAACAGTTTCGGCGGCAGTTTCAATTGCGGCGGAATCGGAAATAAAGGACGGCAAAGCCGTTTACGGCATTTATCTTGAAAGCGCCGAAAATGTGAGCACTGTTCTTTTAAAGGTGTCATTTGATTCATCACAGGTTGACGAGGACGAAATTATTTCGGCAAACGACCGGTTTATAAGCGGAACAACGACTTGGAGCAAAGAAAACGATAAGCTTATATTAAAGGCATATATGGGTATTATGGGTAATACTTTGGGCTTTTCATCAGATGAAAAAACAAAGCTTGCAGAAATATCAGTTCCGCTCAAGAACGCTGTCACCGGACATATTACGGCGGAAATATCCGCTGTTAAAACAGCAGGCGTTGTAAGCGAGGACGAATCTGCAATGAACGGTACGGCTACAATCAGCACCGATTCGGCAAGCGTATTTATTCCAAACTATGACGTAAACGGTGACGGAACCGTTGATATTATCGACATTACCGAAGCACAGAGATTCTATCAGTCAAAATCGTCCGATGATAACTGGTCAAAAGCAAAGGCTATGGACGTGAACGGAGACAATAAGGTTGATATAGAGGACTACATAGCAATATTCAATAATTTAAGCGATTTCTAAACTGCGAAAGGAGTTAATGATTACAAATATGAAAAATAAAATCTTAAACTGCTTATCTGTACTGACAGTCATTGCGGCTATTCTGACGGGCTTTACCGTCAGCGTATCCGCAGGCAATGACGGGCTTATCGGCGCAAACATTAAAGACGGCGTTCTGCTGGGATATTACGGTGACGGCGGGGATATTAAAATCCCCGATACCGTTACCGTTATTGACGGAGACGCATTTTTAAACAATGACAATATAACGAGCGTAACAATTCCGGGCAGTGTGCAGGTTATAGGCTATCACGCATTTGACGGCTGCACGGATCTTGAACGTGTAATTTTTGAAGCCCCGACAGACGGCGCAGATATGATTATACGCCTTGACGCTTTTGCAAACTGCCCCAAACTTACGGAATGTGAAATCCCCGCCGTTGCAACATATGTGACCGCAAATGTATTCAAGGGCTGCACAAGCATGGAAAAAATAAAGGTACACCCTGAAAATCCGTATTATTTCACTGACGAAAACGGCGTTATGTTCGGACCGTGGGTAAATGAGGGTGTTCCTCAGTATGACGACCCCAATTTAACTCTGACAGCTTATCCGAGCGGCAGAATCGGCGCATACACCGTACCCGAAAGCGTAAACGGCAGAACAGTCAACCGAATTTGGGCAAGTGCATTCAAAAAAGCTGAAAAGCTTACTGATATTGATATTCCCGAAACCGTAAAAATCATAGGCGGAAATGCTTTTGAACAGACAGGTTTGACATATGTCACAATTCCCGACACTGTTGAATCAATCGGTTCGGGTGCGTTTGAGGATTGTACAAAACTCACATATGCAAAGCTGCCCGATAATATGACAAGCATACCGCACAGTATGTTCAAGGGCTGCACAAGTCTTTCGTCAATCGGATTTCCGAAAGCGGCAAACAATATAGAAATGTATGCTTTCGCAGACTGCAAATCGCTTACAAATCTGATTTTGCCGAACGGCATTGTAAATATAACACTTGCCGCTTTTGAGGGATGCACAAATTTACAGAGAGTTGTAATTCCTCCAATCGTTACGGGTTTCCCCAGCGATGACACATTAGGGGCATATGATTTATTCCCCGACAGTCCGAGAAATTTAACCGTTTATGTTCAGAAAGGCTCAAACGGCGAACGCTGGGCGGTAAACAATGTTGAGGATTGGGGCTATAAATATGAAGTGCTTGATGACGTGTCAAATCTTGATTCTATAAATCCCGGAAGCTTTTATTTAATCAACCTTTCAAAAAAAGTCAAGGTTGAGGGAACATTCCCAATCAATTCAGTACTTTCGGCAGAGGAAATTTATTCGGGAGATGAATATAATGCTTTCAAGGCTAAAGCAGATAACGGAGCATTGAGCGTGTACAGTATTTCGGCAACTCCCGACATCAAGGACGGTGAGTATACCGTAAGCATAGGTATTCCCGACGGCTATTCAAAAAATGCAAGACTGTATTTTTACGATAACGGCGAAGTTACCGAAATTTCATCGTCGCAGGTAAGCAAAACATTCACCGTACAGATGGAAAACTTAGGATATTTTGCGGTAATTGATTCTTCAATATCGGACGGAAATAATGATGAAGTTACAAGCGTGACTCTTAATAAAACCTCCGCCGCCATGAAAAAAGGCGATAAGCTCCAATTATCAGCCACGGTATTGCCTCAAACGGCGGCAGATAAATCCGTTAAATGGGAAAGCTCCGACAGCGCCGTTGCGTCGGTTGACAGCAAAGGAGCTGTAACAGCCGTTTCGTCGGGAACTGCAAAAATCACAGCAACAGAGGTCAACGGAATCAGCGCATATTGTACCGTAACCGTTTCCGATTCGCAAGCGCCCTCAAACGATAAAATAGAGGCGATTATTATATTGCCCCGTGAGCTTTTTATAACAACCGACATCAGCGTTACTCTGTGGATATTAAATCAGAACAAAAAGGGCGGCAAATACCACGGCAGAAATCTGAGAAACCGTGAAAATGAAATTCTTTTTATGGATTTGCGCACATGGACGGAAAACCCCGTTAAGGGCGAGGGAAAAAAGAAAGTGCTTTTGTCAAACGAACAAATTCAAAGAGCGGCGAATATTTATCACACATGTCAGAACGAGGGCACGGACGGTACTGACTATGCCGTACCCGAGCTGTACAGGAGCGTCGGAATTGATGAGATTGAGGAAAACAGCTACAGTCTTGTTTCGAGTAAGTATATTGAGTTTATCGACCATGATTTAGACATTGATTTCGACAAAGAAATGAACCGTATTCGTGAGGAAATGAAAGAAATTCTCGCACTGGAAAAACAGTCGCAAAAGGCGCTTGAGGACGCTTTCAGAGGTATCGGCTATGGCATTGAATAAGTACAAAATCGGTAAACTGACAGAAATTGTAGATGAGCGAAATTCTTATGGGATAAAAGATTTCTATGGAATTAATATTAACAAAGAATTTATGCCTACTGTAGCAAATACCGAGGGGCTAAACGAAAGCAATTATAAGGTAGTTCGCAAAAATAGATTTGTATTTAGCGGAATGCAAACCGGTCGTGATGTGTGTATCAGAATTAGTATGTACTTAAAAGATAAACCTATGTTCGAGCAGACCTACAGCATACGCACTTTTGAAAAAATTCAAAGAAAAATATCCCGAATGGTTTGAAGAAAAGAAGTCGCCCGATGATACCAAGCTTTCGCCCGAACAGCTCAAAGAGCTGAAACCTATGCCTTTCATAGCCATGGCCGCAAGCGCAGGAAGTAATGATAATACAGAGATGTATAACTATTTGGGCGGTGTTAAGAATGATAAACGTTCAGAGGCTTTGGACGCAGCATTTAAGCAGGACAACTCAAATTTCCGCATAGCAATCGTCGTTGATATGTGGATAACGGGCTTTGATGTTCCGTCGCTTACATATATGTACAATGACAAGCCTTTGAAAAAACACCTTCTTATTCAAACAATAAGCCGTGTAAACAGAAAATATCCGGGCAAGAATTACGGATTTATCATTGACTACATCGGTATTCGGGACAATATGCGGGAGGCTATGAAATTATACGGCGGCGATTATTCGGTTGCCCCCGCCTCCGACGACGTGGAACAGTCGGCAGAGATTTTCAGAGAAAAAATCGAAATTCTGAAAAACCTTTTCGGCAGCTATGATTTAACGCCCTTTATCAGGACTGACTGCGAGCCGTCAATGCGATACAAGCTTTTGGCAAAGGCGGCGGAGCATGTTTTCGTTTCTGCGCAGGAATTAAACAGCGGTAACAGAAAAGTCTCGTTTAAAACTTATTTCTTAAAGACCGTAAAACAAATGAAAGCGGCTTACAATATATGTCAGCCATCGAGCGTACTCGGCGAAGAAGAATCGGCGCTTGCGCAGTGTTTCATGGCTATTGCGGGTTTTGTCCGTAAAATGAGCGGTACAAGCGATGTGGATACGGAGACTATGAATCGGCATGTCTCAAAAATGGTTGAAGAGGCGCTGAAATATAACAAGGTCGAGAGTGTTCTTGAAAACGGCGAACCGGAGGATATATTCAGTCCCGAATATTTTGAAAAGCTGTCCGATGTCGGATTACCTGCATCGGGCTTGGAATTGCTGGTTAAAATGCTCCGCACTCAAATTAAGGAATACGGAAAAACAAACCAGACTGCGGCAAAGAAATTTCAAGAACTGCTTGAAGAAACAATCAGCCAATATCATGAAAGGCGCAAGCGTATTTCAGCAGAAGAGGCGGGCGCCGCACAGGAGTACACTTCCGAGGAAATAATAAAAAATGCCACGGAGCAGGCTTTGCAAATTCTCAAAGATATGAATGCCGACCGCAGCAGCTTCCGCAAAATAGGGCTTACATTTGAAGAAAAAGCATTTTACGACATTTTAATATCACTTCGTGACGAATATAACTTTGAGTATGGTACCGATAAAGAGGTTGACGGTATTATAATTAACGATAAATGCAGGTCTCTGGCTAAAAAGGTCAAAGAAATAATTGATGTCAAATCCTCATTTGCGGATTGGCTCAACAATCAAAATGTCCGTAATCAGCTTAAATTTGATATTAAGGTGTGTTTAATTAAGAACGGCTATCCTCCGCAGTACAGTCCCGAGGTTTTCTGCAAGGTTATGGAGCAGGCGGAAAATTTCAAAAAATACGAGGAATGACAGACATAAATATTAAATCAAACCGCAAAAATTTATAGTGCAAAATGCTGAAAATACATTAAAAGTATTGACTGTGCAAAAGATTTATGCTATGATAATACCGATATAAAAAATATTTGCAAAAGGATTTGGCAGACTGTGCTGTTTTGTATGAATTTACATACAGCATGTGTCTGTCATTTTCTTAATAGCGGAAATATTAAAATTTTGTCAATAGACAAACAGGGCAATTTATGGTATAATCTTTATAGAAACTAATCAGAGGAAATGCAAAAATGAAATAAAAATAACGGAGGTTTTCTTATATGAATATTTTAGTTATAAGTTCAAGTCCGAGAAAAAACGGCAATTCCGATGTTCTCTGTGACCGTTTTATTGAGGGTGCGCAGGAATCGGGTCATTACACCGAAAAAATAAGACTTGACGAAATGAACATTTCACCTTGCAGAGCTTGCAACGCCTGTATAAAAAATCACAAGTGCATTATAAATGACGATATGGCTGCGATTGCCGAAAAAATGCTTGCGGCGGATATGATAGTTCTTGCAACGCCGGTTTATTTTTACTCGCTTTGCGCACAGCTTAAAATTTTGATTGACCGCTGTTATGCAAGACATACCGAAATGAAAAACAAAAAATTTGCTTTTATAATAACGGCGGCAGACCCTCAGCGCAAGGCTGTAGATGAAACACTCGCTTCTCTGCGCGGATTTATAAGATGCCTGCCCGATGCGGAAGAAAAAGCGGTTATATACGGTACAGGCACTTGGGACAAAGGCGATGTCTGTAAGCACCCGTCGTATGACGAGGCATATAAATCATGAAAAGAAATATAAAAACGGGAGGAATTAAAAATGGATTATGTAACATTATCAAACGGAGTAAAAATGCCGTAGCTCGGCTATGGAGTTTATCAGGTAACACAAGATGAATGTGAAAGATGCGTGTCAGACGCACTTAAAGAAATCGGCGAAAAGTACGGAAAAACCGCCGCACAGGTAATTTTACGCTGGCATTTGCAAAGAGGAATTGTCGTTATCCCCAAATCAACGCATATTGAACGAATGAGAGAAAATTTTGATGTGTTTGATTTCATGCTTTCGAGTGAGGATATGGATAAAATAAGTTCTCTTGATAAAAATACAAGCTCGTTTTTCTCGCACTACGAACCGTCAATAGTGGAATGGTTCGTGAAAATGGTTGAAGAACGCAGGAATAATCACGACAGCAGCAAAGAGAAGAAAAATTGGTAATAAATAATGATACCGCCTCCCATCGGGGACGGAACTATGCCATTGATAACGAATACATTTTCGGCGTAAATGCAAAGGCTTTGAATGATGACGCCGAGAAATGGTTGAAATAAATACAGGATATATTACAAAATAAAAAATGACGAATTGAACGGTATACGAGGTGAACAGGAATATGTTCGTAAAATACCCTGCAAAAAGACTCGGTACGCAGATGAAGCCGCAAATGTTGCCGAACTTTTAATGAGCGATAAAAGCGCATTTATCATAGACGCCGATTTTCTGATTGACGGCGGAGCAACGGCAAGCTGTTTTTACGGTAAGCTAAAACCGAAAGCAAGAGAATAATAAAGAGATATTTTTATAAGACAGTTTTTATCCGTTCAGCAGAAATACACGGCTGTGTTTGAAATTAAAACAAAAACACCGAGTATGCCATAATTTATTTCGGAACTTCAATTGCAGTAAAGAAAAAACAAACATCTTTATAACATAATCATAAAGATGTTTGTTTTTTCGGTCGGGATGACAGAATTTGAACCTGCGGCCTCTGCGTCCCGAACGCAGCGCTCTACCAAGCTGAGCCACATCCCGATAAAAACAATCCTAAATCAATATAATCTGATAACATTCGGACGGGAAGAGCTTTATTGATATTTGCCCCTCAGACTTGTATAATTCGGTCATTTCCGTTTCAAATAAAACTCATTTTTTATTATAACAGACCTTTCAAATTTTGTCAAGGATTTTTTAATATTTTCTTATAATTAAATAACCCGATACAATTCATTTTTCTTTAACATGAAGAAATAACGTTCACCGTCAAGCCTCTCCCAACGATAAAGAACAATACAGACAAAATACCATTTCACAAATTTTTATGCAACATTTTGACATTTTTATTCAAAATATCTTGACTTTTTCCCAATTTTATGATAGCATATATGAATAATATGCTGTGCATTTCAGAAAAAATATAAGGAGATTTTTCAAATGAAAACTTTAAACAAAAAAACAGTTTTTATGTTCTTTGCAGTAATGCTTATTACGCTTTCAACTTCGATTGCTTTTGCAACAGGCGAAGAACAGGAATTTGTCAGTATGTTTCACGCTACCTTTTGGGCGCTTGTACCGCCGATTGTAGCTATCGGACTCGCACTGATAACAAAAGAGGTTTATTCATCACTGTTCATAGGTATTGTACTTGGCGGTCTGCTTTCGGCGGACTTTCACCCTGTAGCCGCTTTGGATAGTATTCTTAATGACGGTCTTATTTCGGCCGTTTCGGGTACGGCAGGTATTTTTATATTCCTTGTTATTCTCGGAATGGTTGTAGCGCTCGTAAATAAGGCGGGCGGAAGTGCAGCTTTCGGACGCTGGGCTTCAAAGAACATCAAATCAAGAACAGGCGCAATGATTGCTACATTTGTACTCGGCGTACTGATATTCATTGATGACTATTTCAACTGTCTTACGGTCGGCAGCGTTATGCGTCCCGTTACCGACAGACATAAAATTTCAAGAGCAAAGCTTGCATACATAATTGACGCAACGGCAGCTCCCGTTTGTATGATTGCTCCCGTGTCTTCATGGGCGGCGGCTGTTTCAAAGTTTACCGAGGGTACGGGCTATTCCGGTATTGAGCTTTTTGTCAAGGCAATTCCGTATAACTTCTATTCCCTGCTTACGCTTGTATTTGTTATGGGTATCGCATTGATGAATTTTGATTACGGTCCTATGAGACTGCATGAATACAATGCAATAAACAATAACGACCTTTATACCTGCGGCGACAGAGTAGACGAAACTTCGGAAGATGAAGAAAATCCGAGAGGACGTATATGGGATTTGCTGATTCCCGTAATTCTGCTTGTAATATTCTGTGTTATCGGACTTATATATGTAGGCGGATTTTTCAGCGGTGCGGACTTTGTTACGGCATTCGGTGATACCGACGCAACCGTAGGTCTTCCGTGGGGCGCTATAATTGCACTGATTATAACAATTATATATCTTATTGCAAGAAGAGTTATTACATTCAAGGAAGCTATGGACTGTATACCGAAGGGGTTCATTGCAATGGTTCCGGCAATACTGATTCTTACATTTGCTACAACCTTGAAGAACATGACAGGCTTGCTTGGTGCAGCAGACTATGTTGAAATGCTGATGAACTCGGCAGCTTCGGGTCTTGCAAACTTCCTGCCCGCAATCATATTCCTTGTAGCCTGCCTGCTTGCATTTGCAACGGGAACATCATGGGGTACATTTGGTATTCTTATACCGATTGTTACCGCAATATTCGACCCGACAAGCGAACTGCTTATAATAGGCGTATCAGCCTGCCTCGCAGGCGCTGTATGCGGCGACCACTGCTCACCCATTTCCGATACTACAATCATGTCATCGGCAGGTGCTCAGTCAAATCATATCAACCACGTTTCCACACAGCTTCCGTATGCAATTACGGTTGCTGCAACATCATTTGTGGGATATGTTCTTGCGGCATTTATACAGAACGCATTAATACTTCTTCCTATTGAAATAATATTAATGATTGCAGTACTGGCAGTTATCAAAAAAGTAACTTCAAAGAAACCTATTGCATAAAACAGTAAATGCCGCTCTTACGAGCGGCATTTAATTTATATTAATTTAAGGTGATTTATATGAAAAAGCAATTTCATACAGCTCGGGGCGAGGAATTTCTTGAATGTGAAAAGCTTTGGATTTTCCTCTTTTTGATTTCTGTCGGCGGTTTTCTGGGCGCATATACTTTCAATTTGAAAGGCGGAGTGTTCTGTAATGCACAGACCGCAAATTTTGTCATGATGGCAATTGAAATAGGGAAAATGAATTGGAACCGTGCACTGTATTTTCTGATTCCGATTTCCGCATATCTTCTCGGTTCAATACTTTCGGAATTTTTTCCCAAGCACGTAAACAAGCTTGAAATTTTAAGATGGGAAACATTTTTAATAGTATTTGAAATGATATTTATACTTATACTTGGATTTGTCCCCGATAATGCACCGCCGCAGATTTGTCAAGTTGCCATTAACTTTATTGCGTCAATGCAGTACAATACTTTCAGACAAGCCGAAAAGGTTCCTATGGCAACAACTTTCTGCACCAATCATCTGCGCCAGATTGGAATTTACATCGTAAAGCATCTTCGCCAAAAGGACGCTGATTCCAAAGAACGGCTGATAATGCACCTTCTGATGCTCATAGCGTTTGTTATAGGCGGTATTATATCCACTCTTCTGTGTGTACGTTTTAACTGCAAAGCAATATGGTTTGCGGAGATACCTTTATTAGTAGTATTTATAGATTTGCTTCGTGCCGATTTGGTAAGCGAAAAGGACAAATTTGACATTGCTCCTCACGGGCATTGATTTATTTTACCGTTTAAAAAAAAATTATTGAAAATACACTTTCAATATGCTATAATAAGCATTAATACGAAAGGAGATTTTAAAAATGAAAACACCCGAATTTTACAGAGAATGCGGATACGAGGATATAGGCTATATGCCCCCACAGCTCTCATCAGATGACGAATATCCCCCATACATAGCAGATGAGGTTTCAAAAAAGGTTAATGAAATTCAAAGCTTTCAAAATGAAAATACATTTACTTTTGCTTTTATGACCGATATACACTACGCATTGAACCACAACCACACGGTAAGATTTAAAAGAACAATGCGTGCTTATAAGGAAATAGCAAAACGTGCAAATATTGATATGCTGATTTTCGGCGGCGACTATACAAACGAGGGCTGCAAGGAATACAAGCAAAATTGTTTCAGAGAATTAAGAGCCATGATTGACCGTGAAAAATACTTCCCCGTAAACGGCAACCATGATGACGGCAGTATATGGGATAAAGCATATATAAACTCGGATAAATCAACAAACCACCTTACACATACCGAGCTTTACAGATTATTTTATAACCATCTCCCCAATCTCGGAGCTGAGTTTGATTCTGAAAATCACTCGCTTTATTATATGTATAATGACAACGCCTCAAAAACAAGATATGTATTTCTCGATGCAGGAGATATTCCGTATGTTTTTGATGAATCGGGCAAGCTGAAATATCATGCTCAATGGCTTTTTGCCATGTCTCAAAAACAGCTGGACTGGCTTGTAAACAAAGCTCTGAAATTTGATGAGGATGGCTGGAGTGTGCTGTTTGTTTCACATTCGTTGCTGTTACCCGATGAAATCGAAAACCCTCCCGAAATATCCCGAAACATGGAGCTGCTCCGAAGAATAGTTCTTTCATATAAAAACGGCAAGGATTATAACGAACAATTCGGCAGCGGTGATTTTCAAAGAAACATAAACGCTCAATTTTCAGAATACAAAAGAGGTGAAGTCATCGGATTTTTTGTTGGTGACTATCATTATGATTACATAGGACATTATGATGATATTCCTATTATACTTACAGGAAATGCAGTCATGTATGATAAAGGTTCAAAAAATCAAAAGCGCCGTGATGGGGACGCAAGCGAGCTGTTGTTTGACGTTATAACGGTTGACAAGGAAACAAAAGCAATTCATATTGTAAGAGTCGGCGCAGGCGAAAACAGAGAGGCGAAATATTAATATTTCGGATAAATTTATATATAGGTATTGACAAAACGTATAAATAAGCATATAATATATACAGATAATCTTCGGGGTATGTGAAATTCATAATCGACGGTGTTGAAAGCCAAGCTTTTCTGAGTCCGTGAGCCGCAAGGCTGATTCGGTGCAACTCCGAAACCGACGGTAAAGTCCGGATGGGAGAAGATATTTTATATAAACTGCTTTTATCACCCCGAGCATGAAACGGGGTGTTTTTTATTAAAGACAACAGTATATACATGAAACGTGCGGCAGAGCTTGCAAATCTCGGCGAGGGCTTTGTAAATCCAAATCCGATGGTCGGGGCTGTCATTGTAAAAAACGGAAAAATAATTGGTGAGGGATTTCATGAGTATTACGGCGGACTGCACGCCGAACGAAATGCACTGAAAAACTGTACCGAATCCCCATGCGGTGCGGATATGTATGTTACACTTGAACCGTGCTGTCACACCGGCAAACAGCCGCCATGCACCGAGGCTGTGATTGAATCGGGCATAAAGCGTGTTTTTGTCGGTTCATACGACCCTAATCCAAAGGTTTCAGGAAAGGGTATGAAACAGTTACGCAGTGCAGGCATTGAGGTAATCGAAAATTTTGAGCGTGAGTTATGCGACAGTCTGAATACTGTTTTTTTCAAGTATATCACTACGGGTATGCCGTATGTTATTATAAAAGCGGCAGTAACCGCCGACGGAAAGGTTGCTGCAAGCAGCGGAGATTCAAAATGGATAACAAACGAAGAATCACGCAGGAATGTACATCAAACACGAAAAAAAGCGGCGGCAATTCTGACCGGAATAGGAACGGTTATTGCGGACGACCCGCTTATGAACTGCCGTATCGAGAACCCCAAAAATCCGATAAGGATAGTATGCGACAGCTCACTGCGTATTCCGCTTGACTGCAAGCTCGTTAAAACAGCAAATGAAATACCGCTTATAATTGCAACTCTTTCGGACAATTCCGAAAAAATTAAAAAATTAGAAGGCTTGGGCGTTAAAATAATTAAAGCTGAAGAAAATAACAGGAGAATATCATTAAAAGCTTTAATGAAAACACTCGGAGAAATGAAAATTGACAGCGTGCTTATAGAGGCAGGCAGCGGCATTAATTCATCGGCAATTGAATCGGGCATTGCAGATTGTATTCAGATTTATATTGCCCCGAAATTAATCGGCGGGAGCGTCAGCGCCTTTAACGGGCTGAATATTCAAAAAATGTCCGACGCAGTAAAGCTGTCATCACTGAAAATCAAAACCTTTGGCAGTGATGTTATGCTTGAATATGATGTTATAAAGGAAGATTAGTATGTTTACCGGTATAATAGAAGAAATCGGAACGGTTGCCAATATAGAAAAAGGCGTAAAAAGCAGCCGTATAACCATTTGCGCCGATAAAATATTTGACGATTTGAAAATCGGCGACAGCGTTTCCGTAAACGGAATGTGTTCCACCGCCGCACTGGTGTCAAACAAAACCTTTACCGCTGATATAATGGCGGAAAGTATGCGCCGTACAAATCTCGGTGATTTAAAAAAAGGCTCAAAGGTAAATCTGGAGCGTGCCATGCAGTTGAACGGACGTTTCGGCGGTCATATTGTTTCGGGTCATGTCGACGGAACGGGTATTATACTTTCACAAATGCGTGAAGATAATGCGGTTTGGGTTACAATAAGCGCCAATGATTCAATTATGCGCTATATTATTGAAAAAGGCTCAATTACAATTGACGGTATAAGCCTTACCGTTGCAAAGGTATATTCCGACGCATTTGCCGTTTCAATAATTCCGCATACCGCCGGAGAAACAACACTTTTAAAGCGCCGAAGCGGTGAAAAGGTTAATCTTGAATGTGACATAGTGGGAAAATATATAGAAAAATTCGTAAAAAAAGAAAGCAATATAACAATTGATTTTCTTAAAGAAAACAATTTTTAAAGGAGGATTATCATGGGAACTGTAGAAGAAGCCTTACAGGCTTTAAAAGACGGAAAGGTTATTCTTACAATAGATGACCCCGACCGTGAAAACGAGGGTGATTTGATATGTGCCGCTCAGTTTGCCACTACCGAAAACGTAAATATGATGGCAAGCAAGGCAAAAGGACTTATATGTATGCCTATGAGCCATAAATACATCGAAAAGCTCGGACTTTCACAAATGGTAGCGCACAATACGGATAATCATTGCACCGCATTTACAGAATCAATCGACTACATCACAACCACAACAGGTATAAGCGCAGAGGAAAGAGGCATTACAGCAAGAGCCTGCGTTGACGAAAATGCACGTCCCGCAGATTTCAGACGTCCGGGACATATGTTCCCTCTTGAAGCAAGAAAAGGCGGCGTACTTGAAAGAAACGGTCATACTGAAGCAACTGTCGATTTATGCCGTTTGGCAGGCTTGAAAGAAGTCGGACTTTGCTGTGAAATTATGGCTGATAACGGAAAAATGATGAGAACCTCCGAATTAAAGCAATTTGCCGAAGAAAACGGGCTGGTTATGATAAGCATAAAAGAATTGCAGTCATACCGCCGTAAAAATGACAAATTCATGGAACGTGTATCATCGGCTCATCTTCCGACAAAATACGGCGACTTTGAAATATACGGATATGAAAATAAAATAACGGGCGCTCAGCACGTCGCAATCGTCAAGGGTGACGTGAGCGGTGACGAACCCGTGCTATGCCGTGTACATTCGGAATGTCTGACAGGCGACGTATTCGGCTCATGCCGCTGCGACTGCGGCGAACAGCTCGCAAAGGCGCTTACAATGATTGAAAAGGAAGGCAGAGGCGTTGTTGTCTATCTTAAACAGGAGGGCAGAGGTATAGGTCTGCTCAACAAAATAAAGGCATATACACTGCAAGAGCATGGATATGACACTGTCGAGGCAAACATTAAGCTTGGATTCGCACCCGATTTGAGGGACTACAGCGAGGGTGCACAAATTTTAAAGGATTTGGGCGCATATAATCTGAGAATCATGACAAATAACCCGCTCAAAATTTCCGATTTGGAGGAATACGGAATAAAAATTACCGAGCGTGTGCCGATTGAGATTGCGGCAAAGAAAGAAAATGAATTTTATCTCAAAACAAAACAGCATAAAATGGGTCATATGGTTCATTATGATAACTGATAGGAAACATAAAAAATAAGCGGTGTATCTTACGGCTTGTTTCTTTTACATGTTTAATTTATGCCGCTGTCAGCGGCGGAACGGAGGATTTAAAATGAAAACAATTGAAGGAATTTATCGCGGAAAAGAATTAAAAATAGGTCTTGTAGCGTCACGTTTTAACGAGTTTATAGTTTCAAAGCTTGTCGGCGGTGCGGAGGATTGTCTGAAACGTCACGGCGTCGAAGATGAGAACATATCTCTTGCATGGGTGCCAGGTGCATACGAAATTCCGCTTATCGCAAAAAAAATGGCGGTTTCAGGTAAATATGACGCAGTTATTTGCTTGGGTGCTGTCATAAGAGGCGCAACAAGCCATTACGATTACGTATGCAACGAGGTTTCAAAGGGAATTGCACAGGTTTCGCTTGCAAGCGACATACCTGTATTATTCGGAGTTTTAACAACCGATACGATTGAACAGGCAATAGAGCGTGCCGGAACAAAGGCAGGCAACAAAGGCTATGACTGCGCAATGTCGGCGCTTGAAATGGTAAATCTGATTAAAGAGCTGTAATTATGAAAAAATTTGAGAATTGTCTTTTTGTATCCGATATGGACGCTACACTCTTGACATCAGAGCATGAAATATCGGATAAAAACCGCAATGCAATAGAATACTTTATTGAAAACGGCGGAAAATTCACCGTTGCGTCGGGCAGAATGCTTGACGCAATAAGAGTGTATTTGGACAGAATGAAGATAAATGCTCCGGCAATAGCGCATAACGGAGCAAAAATATACGATTTTTTGGCAGACAGGCTTTTGTATGAAAAGTCAATCGAGGACAGCAGAAAACCAATTGTCAAAAAAGTGTATAAAGATATGCCCGAGCTGGGACTTGAAATATACAGCAACGAGGTCATTTATGTATACAGACGGTGCGAGGAAACAAAACGTTTCCTTACAAAAAATTATGATGTTGTATATGATATGCCCGATTATGTATGGAAACAGCCGTGGTCTAAGCTGCTTTTAATCGGAGATAATAAAGAAATTCTTGACAAATATGAGCCTATATACAGAAACAGCTATGATAACGGCTGCTGTGTAAGAAGCGGTGAATTGTATCTTGACATTATCGCAAACGGAGTATCAAAGGGCAATGCGGCAAAGCTTGTATGTAACATGACAAATTGTACAAAATTATTTGCCATAGGTGACAGCGAAAACGATTTTGAGCTTATGAAAAACGCAGATATAAGCTTTGCGGTTGAAAATGCCGTTCCGAAAATAAAATCCGCCGCATCATATCAAGCTCCACATCACAACAATGACGCAATAGCTTACGCTATTGAAAAATTAGATAAATTAAGAGGTAATATAAATGAATAAAAGGATTATATCAGCCGTATCGGCAATCATGCTTACCGCAGTCAGCACCTCTGTATTTGCGGAAAATACATTTCTTTGCATGAGAGCTGCGGAAAATACGGCTATTACAATAGATGAAAACCGTAATTTTAAGTATATAGATATGGTTGCGTCAAACGGTCAGCACGTCGTACCGCAGATTTCGGAGGACGGAAATACATATCTGCCTTTCAGATATGTGTGTGAAATGGCAGGCTTGAAAGACGGTTCGCAAGTTTCGGGCGAGCTTCAGGACGGATATTTTCGTTTTTGGAACTCCGACCCCTCAATTCCGAATGATAAACAAAAAATCGAAATAAAATATAACGGAAATTATTACTGTCATAATATAGGCGAGCCGTTTACATACGAAACACCGCAGGGCGATGTGCGAACCGTAAGCATATACAACATACGAGGCAGTCTGTACTTCCCGTTTGCTTATATGGCAAAAATTACAGAATCAAAGGCGATATGGCAGGACGACACAAAGCGTATAATATTTATAAGCAACGACCTTGACGCAAGCGAATTTTTAAACGAAAAAAATGACCTGAGACGTGATAAATATTTATATTTAAACTTTGACTTTTTCTGCAATAATCTCGGCAATTCACCGCTGTACCTGAAAACAGACGGCGTTACTATTCAGAATTTATCAGATGAAATATACGGAAATCCGAAAGTAAAGAGCGTCACACGAAACGGAAATACAATTTATTTCATAAACGAGGATAAGCGTGTTTATACAAAAACTGAAAATTATGAAGAAATAAATCAGCTTAAATTCACTGATGAAAATGAAAAAGCTGTCGATGTGCTTGCCGATACCGTTATCTCACTTCAAGGCAAGCTTTACGGAATACAGATAAATTCGGTAAACGATAAATACGGAAAGCTTTTTTCGGCAAACTCCGACGGTAGCGGCTTTAAATATCTGACCGATAAAACTGTATATAACCTTATTGCAAGAAAATCAGATATGAATTACTATTTGTTTTACTGCGACGCATCTACCCAAGCCAATCTCAGTATGATTGAATTGAAAACTATGGATAATTATGACATTGAGATAACCGACCATGCACGCAATAATCTGCTTTCAAATATAAAGCAGTTTGTTATAGGAAGTAACATTGCGGCATATCTTTCAAATGACGGCAAAGTTCATGTGATTAACCTGCATGATAATCTTGAAGATTTCGAGGTTATACGTGTCAGCGGAGATGAACATAAAATATTTCTGACAGGCTCGGACGGTGAAGCGCTTACTAATATCACATCAATGAATTTTGATTATATTAATAATGTTCTGTATGTCACTCAAGTTGATTATACAGGAAGAACATATTACTATACTCTTGCAAATGACCGTTTTACACGTCTGGAGCGCAGCGAACATTCAATAACCGATGTTTCGCTTTTCAGCGACTTATCATATAATGATTACTGCGCAAAAACGGTTAATGGGAAACCGCAGCTTGACCGTGTAAAATACAATAACGGTTCTATAGAAATCACTGATTAACGGAGAGATGCTTGCTTTTTTCCCATGTTGAATTTATGCCGCTTACAGCGGCGGAACGGAGTATGATATGAAAAAATTTATTATTGCTTTAATTTCGGCAATGCTGATTTCATCGGCAGTATATGCAAATGACCTTGATATAGGAGTTATATGCTATCACAGCATTTCCGACAATCCGCTCAGATATTCCGAATATTGTATCAGCAATTCGGAATTTGAAGACGATATAAAATATTTTTCCGAAAACGGATACACATTTTTAAAGCCGAATGAAATGTGGTATGCCTCCCCCGATGATAAAAATATCGTTATAACCTCAGATGACGGATATGATAACTTTTATGAATGTGCATTCCCTATTCTGAAAAAATATAACGCAAAGGCTGTTGTATTTATTGTCGGCTCAAAAATTGACAAAGACGGATATTTAAAATCATGGCAGATAAAAGAAATGTCTGATTCGGGACTTATTGAGATAGGCAACCATACGTTTATAATGCACAAGCGCAGCAATGATGTTCTTAAAAGCTATTATCAGAATGAAACTCTGATTAACGATACAATTGAAGATGTAAAAGATTGCAGCGGTAAAATATACGGCATTACAGGTCACGGAACGGAAAGTTTCAGCTATCCGTACGGTATTTATACCGACAGGCTTGACAAAATAATAAGAACAAATCTCGGATATACAACAACATTTACAACGGAATACGGTATAGTAAAAACACAGCAGGATATTCTAAAACCAATGAAAAGAATATACCGTGTTCACGGCGATACGCCGCAGGATATAGAAAATAAAATAAACAGTTTTAAATAAAGTGAGGATTGACAATGAAAATTCTTTGTATAGGCGATGTTGTAAGCGCAGTCGGCAGAGATATGCTTTTTAAATACGTTGAAGATTTGAAATATCAAAAAAATATTGACCTGTGTATTGCCAACGGTGAAAACTCGGCTCACGGCAGAGGTATGACAAAATCAACATATACGGATATGCGCCGTGCAGGTGTTGACGGATTTACATTGGGTAATCACACATGGGGCGCAAAAGAGGTTATATATCTGCTTGAAAATGAAGAAAATGTTATCCGACCGATAAACTTTCACTCTTCATGTCCCGGAGCAGGTTCTATGATTTTAACCGCAAAAAACGGATGCCGTGTCGGAGTAATAAATGCAATGGGCAGAGTATATGCCGATACTCCGTCCGACTCCCCTTTTGATGCGGTTATGAAAAAAGTTAATGATTTAAAGCAGAAAACCGATGCGATTATTGTTGATTTCCATGCTGAGGCAACCTCCGAAAAGGAGGCACTGGGATATTTCCTTGACGGAAAGGTCAGCGCCGTATTCGGTACGCACACCCATGTTCAAACAGCAGATGAGCAAATTCTGCCAAACGGAACGGGATATATAACAGACCTCGGTATGACAGGCGCTTCATACTCCGTTCTGGGAATGGACGTTGATATTATAATCAAGCGTTTTTCCACCGGAATGCCGCAAAGATTTGAGATTGCCTCAGGCAAAGGGCAGCTAAACGGCTGCATATTTGAAATTGATGATAAAAGCGGCTTATGTGTCGGAATTGAAAGAGTATTTATAAGAGAATAGCGGTTGTCTTAATCGACAACCACTTCTCCTTTTTTGCATATTTTTCTGTATTTTAACGGCGCAATGCCGTATTTTTTTGAAAACAATCTTGAGAAATAAAACTGGTCACAATACCCAAGCATATCGCTTATTTCTTTTACCGATTTTGAACTTATTCTGATTTCCTTTTCGGCAACAAACATAAGTCTGTCATCTATGTATTTCCCAATCGGCGTTCCGATTTCGGTTTTAAAGCTCTTTTGCAGCTTGCTTACCGAAACAAACATTTTCTCCGCAATCATATCAACCGTAAGCATCGCAGACAAATTTTTATCAATATAATCTATCGTTCCTCTTATAAGCTCCGAATATGAATGAAGCTGCTCTGTTTCACAGCCGTCAAGACATTTGCAGATAATATCATAAATATACGATTTAACATTTACTATATTTGAGACCGTCCGTTCTCTGAACATTCTGTCAGCACCGCTTACGTCTTGATTTTCAAATACGATAAAATCCGAAAACCTGTTAAACAAATCATATCCGTCGGGCATTAACACAGATATATGGAAATAAAGCTTTTTGGCATAATCATCACATTTATACGAAAATTCCATTCCTGCCGGAACTATATAAACATTGCCCGGCAGCATACAAATTTCACGTTTGCCGTTTTTAATATGTGCTTCGCCTTCAAGCATTACATATACTCTGGTAAATGATGATGAAATATTACCGCTTACCCAATTTTTATCCAGCAGCGCCATTTCCATTTCCCAAATTTCCATATTCAGCTTATTGATATTTTGCAGTAACTCTTTATTTCCAATACGCTCCATACATAAAACTCCATGTTTTTTTATATATTATATACCTTTGCGGAAATAAAGTCAAGTATTTTTTTATATCTCCTTTCTGTTTTTATAAACGCTTTCTGTATGCTTACACACGGCGAATATGCGTTTATATATGTTAAACATTTATTAATAGCCTTTGCCGCCGCATAAAAAAGCCAACCCTCAATAATGAGAATTGACTTTTCCCAATATGTGTATATCTTACTTTTTCTCAACCGCAATCCAAATTTCACAGGTATAATCCGCATTTTGAATATCCGCCGACGGATAGCTTTCTATTTCTATTCCGCACGGCTTATATCCGCTTGCAGGGAAAAATTCCGTACAAATATATTTATACACTTTTTGGAATGCTTCCGGCATCTTACCCACGCATTTGAATACGGCATACGTATGCGCCGGAACTGTCTCAACCGTCAAATAATCCTCCTTAATCTCCGCTCCGTTATAATGAGCGCCGATTCCGTACGGAAAATCCGCATTTGGCAAATCGGGGTCAGCGTCAAAACTTACTCCGATAATACACTTATCAAAAATGTTATTTTCGGGAATATATTTGCAGACTGCCGCAACAGTTCCGTCCGTCTGACATTCACCCCAAAACTTAGCAATTTCACGTGTTGTAATTTCGTGTGCTTTCGGAAATCTCTTTTTCCTCAAAATAACATCAAACGCCTCTTTTTTCTCAATTCTGTAATCCATAGTCGTACCTCCATGTAATATAAGCTTTACGGAAAGCTTTGAAAACGACTTAAGATTAGCTCCTCGCTTTGCGGCAGACGGTGAAACGCCGTGAAAACGTGTAAAAGCACGCGAAAAGCTTTCCGGAGTATCATAACCGTATTTCAGTGCGGCGTCAATCACTTTTAAGCTTGTTGTGGCAAGCTCATTGCCGGCAAGTGATAACCGTCTGAACCTAATATAATCTCCGAGACTGTAACCGCATATTGCACTGAACACTCTTTGAAAATGAAAGCTTGACGAATATGCCTCTTTTGCAACTTTTTCATAATCAATCGGTTCTGTTATATGCTCGTCCACATAATCAAGCGCACGCTGTAAGCCTGAAATCCAATCCATATCAGTTTTCCCCTTTCCGATATATCAATTATACGGCTTTTACAGATTATTTTCATGATTTTCTGTGCTTGATTATGTCAGATTTTCTATTAATTTCAAAAAGCGTTTATTATTCTGAACTTCATTTGTCAGATACTCTCCATTATAAAAAAGCGCATACGTTGTAATCGGCATCGGTGCATTTTGCGCCTGTTCCTTTGTTGTTATATGTACAGCCTTAAATTCAATACCCATTTCTTTTGCGGTATTTTCAACCTCCGGAACATATTTTGCCGTAAACGGGCATTGATTTGTATAATACAAAACATATCCCTTTTCATCTATATGCGGCTGTTTTGCACATTCCTTGAATTTCGGTTTTTCGTTTTTCCCGTCAAACGGAAGATACCAAAGCTGAACGCCGTTACTGCTTTCATCGCATACCGAAAAGCCCTTATATTTTAAAAATTTAGGGTCTGCAAGAAACGCTCTCTTTTTTGCGGAGGACAAAATACAAAAACCGCATTTTCCTTTTTCTTTTGCATCGGCAATCGCATAGTCAAGCAGGTCATTTGAATATCCATGCCCCTTAAACGAACCTGACACCCATAAGCAATCAATGTACATATAATTATCCGCACAAATCGGCACCCAAGCATTTTCCGCAGGTATATACTCAATAAAGCATTTTCCGCGTTCGGTGCTTTTATAGAAAACAAGTCCATCATCAAACCTTTCCGAAAGCCATGCTTTTTTTGACATAACCTGTATATCCTTATTGCTTGAAATGGCGCAGCAAATGTGTTCCTTTTCAATATTTTCTTTCGTTACTTTTATGTATTCCATATTTACTCCTTTCATTTCATACAAACACTTATAAATTTCAATCGTTATCGGATTATTTAATCTCTTTTTACATTTCCTATATCCGTAACTATTTCGTAACCTGCGCTTTTTACACGCTGCTCCAAGCACCCTCTGCACTGTGCCGCTTCCTCGCCCGTACATATTTTATTCTCATATAAATCATAAAGCTTTCTGAATTTTATCGGCGAAAGATTAGGCATAACAACATTCGCTCCTGCTTTTAATCCCAACTCACGGCCGTTCGGCGCAATCGTTCCCAGTGCCGTTGTCGACGGAATCAGCGCATACGGAAACATCAGCCGCAAAATCGAAACAAGTCTTAATGTAAGCTCCAAATTTCCGCTTTCAAAATTCTTAAACGGCGTTTCCTTATGAGTAATATACGGTCCTATTCCTATCATATCGGGCTGAAGCTCCTGTAAAAACCTCAAATCGGCTATAATATTTTCCGTCGTTTGAAACGGACTTCCGACCATAAATCCCGAGCCAACCTGATAGCCTATTTCTTTTAGATTAAACAAACATTCCTTTCTGTTTTGCAGACTCATACTCTTAGGGTGCAGCTTTTTATAATGCTCTTCGTCTGCGGTTTCATGACGCAGCAGATACCTGTTTGCACCGCAATCGTAAAACGCCCGATAGCTTTCACGACTTCTCTCCCCCATTGACAGAGTTATCGCACAATCGGGATAGCTTTTGCGTATTGACGAAACAATATCGCATACAAGCTCATCGTTATAAAAGCCGTCCTCTCCGCCTTGCAGCACAAATGTTCTAAATCCAAGGGCATACCCCTCACGGCAGCATTCAAGTATTTCGTCCTTGCTTAATCTGTAACGCTCCGCATTTTTGTTATCATGGCGTATTCCGCAGTAAAAGCAATTATTTCGGCAGTAATTCGTAAATTCAATCAAGCCTCTGATATACACCTTATTGCCGTATATTTTTCTGCGTATTTTATCAGCCTCTTCCGCAAGAACACTGTCATATTCACTGCTGTTAAGTATTTCCGCAAATTCGCTGTCATCAAGATTTTTTGTATTTACTAGCTTGTTAATCAATTCTTTCACGCTAATCTCCATTCCGCTAACACTTTTTAATTACACGCTCCGTCACGCATTTCAATATATTCGCCGATGCCGCAGCCTGCATTACAAGATTGTCGCTGTGCTCCGCTATGTTTTCATCATCATATATAGGCCGAACTATTGTATCAATCTGTTCCTTTATATAGTTAAATGCTTTTTTTTGATTTTTTATAAAAGCATTGTATCTGTAATGAACCTCTTCCTCTTCCATATCGGGCGGCATGATTTTTTGTATTGCCGAAATATTCAGCGTTTGTTTTAAAATACATATTACAAGTATGTATGCAAGGTGCTTTCTTGAATATTTCTTCTTTTCGGGCGCAGGCATTATTTTAAGCTTTACATAATTATTTATCATGGGTCTTGTGACCTCATATTCCTCGTCAAGAAATCTGCTGAAAAAATTCAGGTATTTATTGACCAATTCAACCGCTTGGTCCATATACAAATCAATTGCGGGCATATCCTCCCACATGGGAATATCCACCCGACCCATCATATCGTTACATTCCTCAAAGCATTTGAGTATGCCGCCGCTCTTTTCCATAAATACATTCCTCTCCGCATACATTTTTTTATTATTATAACACATTTATTTACAAATTACAATATGTTTTTTGTTTGGATTTATCACTTGCATAAAAAAGGGGCTGCCGCTTAATACAGCAACCCCATAAGTCTGTTATTTCCTATTTCAGCAGCCGCAGCCCTGTGCAGGTTTCTGCGGTTCCGACGGGTCATCTTCACCCGGCTCCAAGAATGCACATCTTTCAGGCGGGAAGAACTCATCAACAGGGAAATCAATTCTCTCAAACAAATCGCAAGGATTGTCGTCCGTTGCACCTACGCACTCTTTCTGCGGCAGACAGAAGTCATAGCACGGTATCATAAGCTGAACTTTTCTTTCAAGCTTGATTATTGAGAATATACCCAAAGAAACAAATACTCTCTTAGCTTCACCGCTTACAATAAGCTCATCATCAAATACTCTGCAAACAGATTCGGGCACGCTTGCCAAATCAAAGTCATCATCGCAGCAGCAGTTACCGTTTCTTGTTCTCACATCAACAAGCTTTGCACCGAGCGTGATAGGGTCAACCACTTCTATAACCGCATGAGGCATATTTGTTTTTTTCCATAGCTGCGAATCAAAAGCGTCTTCCTTATACTTTGACTCAAATACCTTTGCATTGCCCTCCGAGCCAAACAGAATTACCTTCTTATCAAAGGTTGCCAAGCCTTCAACAGCAGTAGGTCTGCCCACTCCCGTAAATACTGCCAAAGTAACCTTAAAGAAGTACTTCAAATCAACAGAGTAAAAACCCTTATTGAAAGGTACAGGCTCAATATCGGAGAATACCCAAATTATTTCAGCCTTTGTGCATTTTACATTTATTGCACGGTCTACGATATCCTGACCGCAGCCCGTTAAATATACACGTATATTTTCGAGGCAGTCCTTATCCCTACAGCTATCATACACCTTATCGGTATGTATACACACCGCCTCACGGAAATTTGTTCCGCATTCCTTATGGCAATCGTTTCTTCTTTCACAACTTCTTTCCATTATAAATATACTCCTTTCATACTTATAGGAATTTCCATTCCTTTGATATAAATTATGTAAGTAAGTATATTTTTGTTACTCAAAAACAAAACAAATCAGCAAATCGGAAGTATTGAGCCTATATCGGTTATAACACCGCTTTTCAATTCCAATATTTCCACTTTATAATTTTTACAAAAGGCTCTTATATCATCAGCATTTTTATGCGTCTTTAATTCTCCGTTCAGCGCAAGAATATTTTTGTCAATCAAGCCTGACGAACCACCGAAAAATCCGTAATTCATACCACTAAGCTCAATATACCCTTCTTCTATTTCCAATACGTCAACCCCATTTTGTCTGCATATCTGCGCAATTTTCCTGTCAGCGGTAATTATCGCATTATCATTAACAATACATACGCTGCATTTTGCATATCCCTGTTTTACATCAAGAATTTCACTGTGTCTTTCCAAGATTTCCGATGAGGTGAATTTTTTATTGCACACTGCAAATTTACCGAACACCGCAGTATTATACAGAATATCATACGGATAATCAGATTTTAAATCATTTTTTCCTCTTATTAAATTTGCGTCGGGCAGTACTTTTTTAAAATAATCATATGCTTCGTTTGCAGTTACAAAATCTCTGCCGCCCAAATGATGTATCATCATATCGGCATGACCGCATACAGAATCCTGTATACGGTCAATTTTACACGTCGGTATAACCTCTATATTCAAGGTGTTTAAAGTACGCAGTGATTCCTTATCTGCCCTGAAATCCATTATAACAGCAGAAACTTTTTTATCGGGAATCATAGGCTTTAAAATATATTCTTTCACTTAAGCATCTCCTCAAATTCATCTTCCGTTATTACCGTGACGCCAAGCTTATTTGCTTTTTCCAATTTACTTCCCGCTTCTGTGCCGGCAAGTACATAGCTTGTCTTTTTAGATACCGATGACGAAGTTTTTCCGCCATAGCTTTCTATAATTTCAGACGCTTCATTTCTTGTATACTTTTCAAGGGTTCCCGTTAAAACAAATGTTTTGCCCTCAAATCTGTTATCGTCTGCACCGTCACCGCTGTCATCAATACAATTCACGCCTGCATCCGTCAATCTGTTCAAAAACTCAATATTATGCTTTTCAGCGAAGAAATCCACAAGCGAAACCGCCATTATCTCGCCAACGTCATGTATTGATGTCAATTCATCGGGCGAGGCGTTTTTCAGATTTTCAAGCGTTTTATATTTTTTTGCTATAATTTTCGCAGCTTTTTCTCCTATATGACGTATTCCCAAACCAAATATCAACCGATACAAAGGATTTGATTTTGAGCGTTCAAGCGACATAATCAAATTCTGTGCGGACTTTTCGCCAAGCTTGTCCATATCGGCTATATCCTCCGCTTTAAGATAATACAAATCAGCGGCTGTATCTATAAGCTTTCGTTCTATCATCTGTTCTATAATAGAAGGTCCCAAGCCATCTATATTCATAGCATTTCTTGATGCAAAATGCACGATATTTCTAAACCTTTGAGCCGGACAGTTTATACCTGTACAGCGATATGCCGCCTCACCCTCTTCACGAACTACCGCACTGCCGCACTCGGGGCATTCGGCGGGCATTTTAAAAATCTTTTCATCACCGCTCCTGTCCTCGGCTATAACCTCAACCACTGCCGGAATTATATCTCCCGCTTTTTGAATTACAACCGTGTCGCCTATTCTTATATCCTTTTCATTAATATAATCAATATTATGAAGTGTTGCCTTTGATACATTTGAGCCTGCAATATGAACTGTGTCAAGAATTGCAATCGGAGTAAGCACTCCCGTTCTTCCTACCTGTATTTTTATATCGCGTATAGTAGTTGTTTGTTTCTCGGCAGGATATTTATAGGCTATCGCCCATTTAGGAAATTTAGAGGTTGTACCAAGTGCGTTTCTCATCGCAAAATCATTCACCTTAATGACCGCACCGTCTATGTCAAAATACAAGCTGCCTCTTTCTTCGCCTATTTTCAAAATTTGCTCAAACGCTTCATCTATAGTGTTGAATTTCTTATCGTTTAATATTGTCTTAAATCCCTGTTCTTTAAGAAAATGCAATCCGTCTATATGATTATTTATTTCAACACCCATTACTCGCTGAATATTAAATACGAATATATCCAATCCCCTTTTTGCCGCAATTTTAGAGTCAAGCTGACGAAGTGACCCCGCCGCCGCATTACGCGGATTTGCAAAAAGCGGCTGTTCCTCCGCTTCGAGATATTCGTTTATTTTATTGAAGTTTTCCCTTGACAAAAAAACCTCGCCCCTGACCTCAAGATAAGGAATTTTATCTTTCAATTTGAGCGGAATTGTCCTTATTGTTTTTATATTTTCCGACACATCCTCACCCGTTATACCGTCTCCGCGCGTTGAGCCTCTTACAAATTCGCCGTCTGCATATTCAAGAGAAACGGATAATCCGTCAATTTTATGCTCCACAACATATTCCGCATTAGGATAAACTTCTCTTACACGATTGTCAAAATCAATCAGCTCCTGCTTTGAAAATGCTTTTTGCAGGCTCTGCATCTCCACATCATGATGAACCTTTTCAAATGCCGAAACCGCTTCTCCCCCAACCCGCATCGTTGGGGAATTTGTTTTTTTGTATTGAGGATATTTTTCTTCAAGCTGCTCCAATTCAACAAGCATAGCATCGAAATCAAAATCCGATATTTCGGGGTTATCTTCAACATAATATTTATAATTATGATAATTCAGCTTTTCCGTAAGTTCATCAATTCTCTTTTCAAGCTCTGCCGAACTATAGTTATTTTCGTTCACTTATTAATTCTCCTTTCAGGCATTTGCTCTGCCCACAACCGCTCCGAATACAGCACACGCAAGTACTCCGGCAATAACTGCGCCAAAATGATAATTTACCGATATTCCGCCCTTTACCAAAAGAGTTACAAGCGCCATAACGCCCAAATATACAACCGCAAAAGCCAGACAGTTAATCAAAACCTTACGTCCTGCCTCCCTTGCCGTTCCTATTGAGCCTGTTATCACTCCTGCCGCAGTTCCTATATATACCGCAATTCCTGCCGCACTCTCGTCAATATCCGTATAACATAGCAAAACCGCCGTAATTAGAATTACCGCAAGCGTTATCAGCGCAGATATTATAAATCCCTTTAAAACAGCCTTTAAACTCATATAAAAAACCTCCTTCACATATTAATGTATATGAAAGAGGTTCTCAATTAATTCTGAATTAGTTGGAAAGCTTTTTCTCAACCGTCTTTATTGAGTCTCTTTCCATTTTAATGTAACTTACCTGTCCCGGTGTGCCGACATTTCCCGTTTCAATAACAATAACGTTATCCTTGATTCTGTCGATTTTACCCATGATTCCGCCTATTGTTGTAATTTTGTCTCCTACCTTCAAAGCATCAATCATTGCTCTTGTTTCTTTCTCTTTCTTTCTCTGCGGTCTTATCATCATAAAATACATAAGAAGTATGATAAGAATAATAGGAAGAAAAGTCACAATCATCTGCATAACAGGATTAACCTCACCCTGCGGCATTGTTCCCGCAACAGCACTTGCCGCCGCCGTTGCCTGCGGTTCGGCATAAGCTATAGTCTCAAATAAACCCATATTACTATATTCTCCTTTTTGTGTTTTTATATACCATTATAGTATAACACACATTTTATCATTTATCAAGTACTATTTAAAATAAATTTATTTTTTCAAAAAAAAGAAAAAAAGGGTTGACAAACCATTAATTATATGTTATAATATTCTTTGTCAGTCAGAGAGAGGCTGATTAAGCCACGGAGAGATGTCTGAGTGGTTGAAAGAGCCGGTCTTGAAAACCGGTGACGGTTTCGCCGTCCGCGGGTTCGAATCCCGCTCTCTCCTCCAACAAATTCTTAATACAAAGTACGCATACAGACTGTATTGTTATCAACGGCAGAAATAGGGTCGTGTATGCTTTTCTTTATGGAGAAGTACTCAAGAGGCCGAAGAGGCGCCCCTGCTAAGGGTGTAGGTCGGGAAACTGGCGCGAGGGTTCAAATC
>CAKSGG010000029.1 GCA_934454215.1 uncultured Clostridia bacterium | reverse complement strand
TCGCTTTAGAGTTCGTCGGTAACTACGCCTCTGTGGACTTTCACCACAGAGCATTGATATGCCCGTCATACTCAAAAATGAGTTCAGCATTATGAACCAAACTCATTTTTAATATTTTATTTTTTCTTTTCTTTATTAAGCAAGCCTATACTGTAAAAATCAATCTTTTCATACGGTATGCGTTCCTTTTCATATCCTCTTACCACGTCTGTTATTCTCACGGGAGATAAGTATTCATCTCTTTTTTTCTGCTGTTCATCGGTAAATGAAAAATCCAGATTTTCTTTATCTTTGAAATGCGTGTACTGATTAATATAAACGTCATTATTCCAGTAACACGTTCCGGGCGCATAATCTTCTGTATAAGTTTTATACAAATACGGATATTTTTCCCTATACAAATCCGACGTTATATCAACACCGTGAATATCGTCAAAATCCTCTGTATGAACACGTCTTATGATTAACTCGTCATTGTGCATTTTATCAAACGAATTATGACCGATATTAGGGTTAGTAGACGGCAGGCAATCTATATAAATATTATTTGCAATACTTGTCTGACCTCCTTGCGTCCAATAAATCGGTGAAAAAAACATCTGTCCGTCCGAAACAATATCATAAAAATAATTGCCGTAAACAGAGTTGTATAAACATCCGTCGTCAAGATAAATTGCGCATACGCCAAGACCTGTCTTATACGGGTTGTGTATATGATATATAAAATTATATCTGAATATATTTCCAACCTCGCTCATATCTCTGCCCATATAAATCGCACCTGCATCGGAGCTTCCCGTAACAACGTCATGAATCCTGTTATATTCAATTACATGGTCATTTCCATGCAGATTAATCGCCATACAAGTTACGTCATGGATTTCACAGTGCGCTATTTTGTTTCCGACTCCCATAATATGCACAGCCGGCTTATAAGTTCTGTCAAGTCTGTTTACATCATGAATATGACAATTAAATATTCTGTTGTTTCCGTGTTCCAGTGTTTTTCTGTTTCCTCCCGATAAAAGCACTCCTCCGGCACCCATATTGTATATATGGCAATTTTCTATGCTATGGTTATGACCTCCGTCATTATCCCATGCCGCAAACTCATACAAATATTCCTGCCATGAACCCATCTCACGCGATATGGGCTTTGGTACGGGCACTCCCTCGGCACGCTCTCCGTGGCATGTATTTTTACCGTGCGGCTGCGGTTCTGCACCCATTCCGATTTGAATTGCCATAATGCCTAAATTTCTGAACGTGCAGTTCTTTATTATAACTCCTTCTCCGCCCTGTATGTAAATTCCGCTGTTTCTGCTGTTCTCAAAGGTTATTCCGTCAAATACAATATTTTCGGCATTTTCAACAGAAACCATAACCTTATCCAAAACCGATAATCTTATTTCTGCGCCTGCAATATCTTTATTCGGAATAAAATACAGCTTTTTATTTTCCCTGTCTATATAGTACTCGCCTTCGTCCGTAAGCTCTTCAAAAAGATTTACGATATGCCAGCAGGAATGACCCGTAACTTCAAAAGAAAACAAATGAGGGTCACACAGAGTTATTCTGTCGCCGCCGATACTTTCTATCTTTATGCAGTCATCAGCCCATGAACTGTTCGGCATACCGCCTATATATGCGTCCTTTGCATTTGCCCATCTTTTTATGCGCTCGTCCCTGCACCGAATAATCGGCTTTCTCATACTGTAATCTTCGTCAACCGGCTTTGCTCCCTTATCAATTATATCCCCCTCATTGAACATAATATCCGTTTTTTGGGGATAGCGTGCCACCGTATATGGCTCGCCGTCTATGAACAGCTCGCACGGAGAATTAATATAGCTTCTTCTGAAGCCTCTTTCTCCATACTCACCCAATTCAATATTATATTTTGACAAATCCGCTTCTTTTATCCTATCTCCGCTGACATCATCAATATCAATTGCGATTCCTCCGTCAAAGAAAACCTGTTCTCCGTTATATGCTCTGTATTCCGTGTTGCTGTCTGCCTCATTAAGCTCGAAAGTATCTGTAAACAGATACCTTCCTCCCCTTATATATACGGCTGCGGAATTATGTTTCCTCACCTCTTCCCTCGCTCTTGTAAGCGTTTTAAAAGGCGAACCTATTTCACCGCTGTTATTGTCATTACCGCTTGTGCTTACATATATTTTCTTCATTTTTCCCCCCTGCTATTATTTATTGTATATAACAATTTCCTTTGTAGTTCCCCACAATGCTCTTAGGAACAGTACCGATGTTTCATCTATGTCGCCGCTCTTTTTATAGGATATTATATCTGTTTCGTCTCCTATTCTGAGCTTTTTGCTTTGTAAGTCGTAAACGTAAAATGTATCAATTTCATTTCTGGTCCATACCTGTAACGATTTTCCGTTCACTGTGTCACTGTCCGTAAATCCTATTTGCATCGCATTTCCGTTGCTTGAATAAACCTTTCCTTGCCTGAATCCCCATTCGCTTAAAAATGGACCTACCGACTTATATTCGTTTATCTTTTTTACATTCAGTACTCTCAACACCGTTTTTATATCTCCGTCGCTGTTTTCCGAAAAATAGAATATATCTCCCTTATTCAGTTCTTCCTGCTTAAATTCCGTACCGTAATACCCCTCTGCGTCAGGGTCAAAATCATAAAATTCAGCGTCACCCGCAAGCATATATTCTTTTTCCTGTCTGTCCATCATTCCCTTAATCTTTAAAACAGGCTCGTCATCCTCGTCAATCGTACTTATAATATCCGATACAACAAAGAATTTTGCATTAGCGCTAATCCTATCTTTGCCCGGCTCACCGTAAGTAACCGCCAGCTTGCATAAACCGTCGTCGAGCTTGTAACCATCTATCTTATAGTACTGGTTACTTTTAAAATAATCGTTTTGCTTCTTTACTATACCGAATTTTTTATCACTTCCCTGTTTATCGGCAGGCACCGTAAATATAACCGCATCGCTTGACAGAACCATATCCATCCCGCACTGACCGTTAAGTCTCCAGTTATAACTGTCAGACGCTTCTACCGCAGGCATGGATATATTCACGACTTCACCCGAACCGTTCATCATATACTCGATTACGTTTTTATCCGCAAGCGCATTTTTTGCCGCAGACGCCGTTTTATATCCCGAACCGTCAATAATTATTCTCGAAGCGCAGTCAATTCTTTCCATCTCTCCTCTCGTATTGAGGATTTTAAGACACAGGTCGTCTCCGCTCTCGCTTAAATATGATGTCATCAAATATCCGTATTGCTTTGAATCGAATTTCTTTGTATCAAAAGCGGCTATTTTTCCGTAAGGGTTAAATACCGCAGGTATAATATCGCCTGCTTTCGGAACATCAATCTTTTTATTATTTATAAGCGATTTTAAATATCCCGAAAATTCATATTCCGTTCCAAGCATTTTCAAGCCGTCGCCGTCAATCGTCATAACCGTTCCGTTCACTGTTTCCGAACCGGCATAAATATCTGCATATTCACTGTTTGCCGCATCAACATACCGCATACCGTCCGTTCCGACATATTCCTTCTCGGCTCTTATGTACAAAACGGTATCGTTTATGATTTCTTCAAAATCAATTTTCTTTCCGTCCCTGAATATATTATACTCCTTATCCCCGACCGAAAGCTGCGGCTGAATATAATTATCATATATTTTCATCTTGTCTGCGTTAATTCCCGCAACATAATATGTAATGTAAGATTCGGTGATTACAACATCGTATTTCCCGTCGTTATCTGTATCCGAAAGAGTAACGCTTCCATCAAGAGGCTTTACCTGCCAGTCTTCATTAAACGATGCCGCAGTTCCGTTGTATATCAAATCCGCATCATCAGCTATTTTTAATGTTTTGTCCTTTCCGTTTACCGAATAAATCAGCTCACTTCTTCCTGAAGCGTCAGAAATATCCTCGGACCTTACGGTTACAGTCTTATTGCTGTTCTCCGCCTTGAAGTATTTTACGGTTGACGTATCCTCCGACTGATTATAGTAATAATAGAATTCAACCTCTTGTCCCAAGTAATTTCCTATATCCGTTATTCCGACATTATATTCGCTGTCTCCTATAACAACATATCCCTTACCGACATTCTTCATTCCGACATTCAGAGCCGTTCTCTCATTTGCTGATACAATACCCTTTTTCCTGTATATGCTATGATAGTATCCGAGCATATTTTTTCCGCTTCTTTTAACGGTAAAACCGCCCGATTTATTTGTGTCCGTCACTTCATATGCGTCCTCGAAAAACGCATTGTAAAACATTTTTAAAGCCGTTTCATATGTTACATGATTATCAAAATCAATGCCCTTGACTATATCCGATTTATTTACCGACATAACTCCAAAGCCGATTGCTCCGACAATCATATTCTGCGCTTCCTCAACCGTAATTTTTTCATTCGGATAGAACTTACCCTTTGAGCTTATAATTTCTCTCTTTGCCGCCGCATAAATATATCCTGCATTTTGACTTCCTGCGGGTACATCGGAAAATGTTGTTTCAAAAGATGACAATTCTCCAAGCTTTATAAATTCACACGTCATTTTTACAAATTCCGAACGGGTCATACTATAATCCATATCAAATTTTTCATTAAAGATTTCCAGTGACGCCGCCGTTTGTACTCTGCTGTCGTTTTCCGCCGAAACTGTTATGCCTATCACCGTTATTATCAACACAAACAGCACGCATACCATGCGTCTTAAATTTTTAAAATTCATAACGTTAAGTCCTCCCTTAAAGTATTCCGCACAGCAGCTTTGCCGTTTCCGCACGGGTTGCATTATTCATCGGCATAAAGCTGCCGTTACTGCCCGATATTACTCCCGCAGCCGCCAATGTGTCTACAGCCTCTGCGGCATAATCAGAAATATCACCGCTGTCATTGAAAGAAATATGTTTATCCGATTTTCCGATTTTTCCCGTTCTGTATATCATCACAGCAATATCCTGCCTTTTGATATTTCCGAGCGGCTCAAACAGATTCTTATCCACTCCGTTTATCAAACCTTTATTATACGCACTCGCAATATATCTGTAATACCACGAATCTTTTTCAACATCGTCAAATTCACATTCCGCATTTTCATCATAAATACCTGCCGCCACAACAAGACACTTTATAAATTCGGCTCTTGTTATGCTGTCGTTCGGTCTGAAATTGCCATGTTCATCCCCGCTTACAACATTTTTATCCGTAAGCTTTTTAATAAATTCATAAGCCCAGTGACTACTGTCAATATCTCTGAAAATACTTTCCTCAGATGGAAGATTTGACGACGATATAACTCCGTTTGTCGCCGCAGGCGATGAACTGCCCTTACCTGTACCGCCACCGCTCGGAGTACCGCCCGAAAAATCCTTTATATTTTTATTTTCAGAAACATATTTATTGAATTTTTCCTGTATATCCTCAATGCTTGCAAACGTATCCTTAGCCATAGCTTTTGCCGTATTTATTTTACCTGTTGAAGATAAGCTGTTATATGAAGCAATATCAAGCTTCAGATAATCGTTATATTTGTTTATATAGCTTTCAAAATCACCGTAAGCTATATTATTCACATACGGTATGCAGACATCGCTTGCAAACGCAAATCTAACCTCTGCCGCATCGGCAAATATATTTTTCTTAATTCTTGCAAGCATTGCATTATACACAAGCCCTTTCTCATCGGCTGTCAGCTTGCTCCATCTTTCATCTTTAAGATTTATTCCGATTGTCTCGGCATGGTCTTCTATAGCTTTTTTCATTTCTTCAACCGCCGCCGATTTATTCACATACTGTACGGCTACAGATTTGTTAAACACATCTGCCAGCTCCGCAGCAGCATTTTCACCCATATAATCAACTCCGCCGCGAAATACGTCCTTTGCAACGGACTGTTTAAATGAATCTTCCAAGCCGTTATAGTATTCCATGTTGAAGCCTATCGCACCGCAAATCAGCGTCATATTATTTTCAATGCTGTTATTTTCAAATATATCCTTGCAGAATGAAGTATAATCCTCAGCGCCGTTAATCTCATCAATAAGCCTTTGCCTGTCACCGGCGCTCGCATAATCATATGATGAACTGTAAACCTCATCTCCGTCACGCACGAACACATTATATGTCCCCGACAAATCCGTATCAAGCATACTGTACTTTACGCTATATTTGCCGTTAATAACATCTATGTGATTTGCATATTCGTATCCGTCCGATATATCCGATACATCAACTGCATCATAGCCCGAATATTTCGGTGTCGTAACAATAACCGATACTATGCCGTCACTTGCTTCACCGCTGATTGAAACCTCTTTCAGACTGCATTTGGCAGTTATTTTATCGTCTGCATTTGCAGCCATTCCGAATATTGCGGAAGCGCATAAAACCGCCGCTATGTATTTTTTCATATTACTGCTCATTCCTTTCTCTCACTCCTGCATTATCAATAATCTCACCGGCTCTTTGCGGTTTGTTCTCCATATTGAATATAACCGTTCCGACAACATTATTATTTTTCGCCTTATTATATCTTAATCTTGCATACTCCGTAATGAAATTATCGTATATGTCATTATCATGCTTTCCTCCGCCTATGGTCGAAAGCCAGTTTTTGTTCATAAAAAATGTCGGATTTGTTTTGCTCATGTCGATTACATTGTTATATACGTCCCAGTAAGACGAACCCTCGTCAAGATAAACCGCACAGCCGTATACTATATTGCTGTTTGAAAAAATTCCGTTTATAAAATTATTGTTTATTGAGCATTTTTCTTTGCCCGATGTCGGACCGAGCACATAAATAGCTCCGCCGTCTGCCATATACGAATTAAGCGCATTTTCTATATAATTATGATGAATGCTCACATTTGACGTATATGACGTATCAATATATTCCCAGCCCCAGTTGACATGAATCGCCGAGTATGACGTTTCTTTTATATCATTGTACGCAGCCTGCAAATTTACGCCGTACCCCAACGAAACGGCAGTCGAGCCCTGATATTCCACAGCAATGTCCGACAGCGAATTATCGCAGATATTTATATTTTGGGTATAATATTTTTTATCGGCAGGGAGATAATAGTAGTTATTTCTATATTTGTAATTTATACGGCTGTAAAAATCCGCAATTCCGACAGTTATTGCATTTGCGGAAATATTTCTGAACGAGTTATTTCTTATATCACAATTCTGCATTGAATTTTTCATATTGATTCCGATATTACCCAAATATTCAAAAGAACAATCTCTTATTTCTATATTGTGACCGTAATCAACCGTTACCGCAGCAGACATTCTGCCCGAATATCCGTCCATTTGCAGGTATCCGTCCTGACCGTCTATATATCCGCATTCTCCGCTCGGCACATTCCATGTCGAATACATAAATTTCAGATTACTGAACTCAATATCGTGAATAACATTGTTTTCGTCTGTTCCCGAAACGGAGAAAAGCTCTCCGTCACGTATCGGATAAACCGCATTTATTTCGGTTTCACCGTCCTTCGGCATATAATAAACATATCCGTTTTCGCTGTTGTAATACCATTCTCCCGGTTCATTCAGAAGCTCGTACGCATTTTCGTAATATTTCATATATTTTAAAGGGTTTTCAATTGTTGTTTCATAGCTTTTATCGGTCACTGTTATCTTAACCTTACCGTTTTCAAGCGCTGAAACGCTTTTAACTCTCCCTCTCGGATTCGTCCACGCATTTACATATACAAGCTCCAAATCCTGCGGACGTGCATAGCTCAAAAATGATTTATCATCTGTAATATAACCGTCCGTATCAAAGCTCGCATCGCTTAATGCCGCTTCACTTCTCGCTCTGACGGCTCTTTCACCGTTCACATACAGCTGCCGTATTGTTTTACCCGTTCCGATATACGCTTTCATTATACCGTTTTCGTGAGCGCTCCACTCCGAAGAAGATACCGTTTTGCCGCCGCTTATAACAGTATTTCCGCCGCCTCTGTATATAATTTCAAAACCGTTTCTGCCCGAATCCTCGGCAGAAAACTTTTCGGCTTCACTGTCATAAAAATATTCTCCGTCGGCAATATGAATAATAATATCACCGTTCATATTCGGTGCAATACTTCTTGCGTATTCTTTCGCCTCCGAAATAGTTTTAAATGCGGCACTGTTGTTTTTATCAACATAAATTTCCGCATAAGGAGGAATACTCCGTTTAAAATGATAAACAGCCTCGTTAAGCTCATCTACTGCATTATTACAGCTTTCAGCGTCCGTATTCTCGGAATTTCTGCACTCTGCCGCCGTATTTATTTCCTTTAAAAGGCTTGCTCTGTCACCGTTTTGCAGGCTGTTATACAAATACATCGCCTCACGTATTTTATCTGACAGTCTTTTTTTATCAACATTATTAACAGACGATGCCTCCGCCGTAATTCTGACATCTTTTTCCGCCGACATTCCTCCGCCGCTTGCTTTAATTTTTACCGTTCCCTCTTGCGCGGAACTGCTTACATCAAGGGAGCCGTCCAAAAAGCTTACCCCATACGGGCAGTTTTCGGCAGTTATGGTTATGTCGCTTTCCTTAAACCACGGACAACTCTCATCATCAAGTTCTATCGTTTCATATGCTCCGTATTGCTTTGAAACCTTGCCGTTCTGCGGTATAACGATTTCATCACTCCCCGATACGATTATATTATTCGGCTTTAATTTTCTGACCGAAAAGTCATCAAGAAGATACGTTATCGGATAACCTTTTGTTTTTACACCCGTTGCACCGTGATTTGAAAACACATCGCATTGAAGATAAATATAACCGTTTCCGTTAAGCGGGTCGGTTCCCCATCTGGAATCCCATTGCTGAGGCGTATATACATAAGAAACTTTCTGCCATTCTCCCGGTTTTATCTCATAAAATTTCAGTCCCAAATGCTCTACATCAGTAAAGCCCGTAACCCTGTTCCCGTTCTTATCGGTATAGGTCGTATAATGATTATTTATAAACCTTGCCATAACATTTTGATTTTCGGGCAGCTCGGGTACATTAATCAGCTTAATATATACGCTTATTTCATACCATTCGTCAAGCTCAAGCTCCGTCATATTTTTTATGAGGCTGTAATCAATATCTGTCGTTGTAACCTCAGCGCTGAATTTACCACTGTGTGCCTGAGTCGATATTTGGGCAGTACAGTCGGAAATAGTCCAACCGTCCGCTCCTCCTATCGTTCCGTATTCAAAGCCGCCGTTTTTCATAACCTCATCATCATAAACCAAAGGAGCGGCAAAAGCAATATTTTGTAAAAACAGCATTGCGGTCAAAAGCAATGTTGTTATGCAATTTTTCTTCATATAAATCTCCTTATTTTTGAAGGTAAGAATCTGCAATTCTCATATCCGTTACCCCATTCGGCAAGCCGTACCAATACATAAGTTTTGCGCTGTACCCGTTAATATCATTCGGAAGAGTAAGACTGTCCGAAAAGTTCACCGTTTCACTGCGCCCGATGACGCTTTTTTTAGCCGTAACGCCGCACATTCTGCCCGTATCATCATATATTGCAAGCATAACCGTTATATACTCATCAGCGTCGGTATTGTTTTTAATCTGCGACTCAAAACCAAAATCCGCTCCGTTTTCAAAATTACCCGTAAATTTTGATACCGTATCAAATCTCTTAACAGCTTTAACACTTCTGCTGTAAACCGTTTCGCCCTCAATTCCGTTTTCATCAACAGGGGTAATTGCAAGACGAATATATTTATCTTGGTATTCCTTCAAAATTGTCAGCTCTGCCAACGAATCCGCCGTTACACTTCCTTCTGAAATCGTCTGCCAATCATTCGATATTGTATTTTCGGCACACAGCCACCGATAACGGCTTTCACCCTCAATCGGATAGCCTTCATCGAAAATATACTCATAACTTCCGTTTATCGTATCGCCGATAACCGAATATCCGTCAATAACTACATTCTGCGCTTTCGGCAAATATCTTTCGATTACAACATTATTAACCGCAAACTCATTTTGTGCCGAAAACGAAAGATTATATTCTCCGTCGGAATCCACCGTAAAAAACTTGGTAAGCTTTCCGCTTATTCCCTGCTCGTCAACCAAATTTTCGAGTAATACGTCAGCCGAGCCGCTTGTTACATCACATTTTAAAATATAGTTTCCGTACGGCAATTTTACGTTCTGAAAAGCCTTTCCGCTGTCTTCCGTCGGTATTACTTTCAATCCGACGTTTTCATGCTCACCGTCCGCTCCCGAAATATTCCACATTGACAAATCGTATTCAAAACCGCCGTTTAATACTATATCGGTCGGCTCGCTCGCTTCCGCACTGTCAAGATAATATACAAGCTTTGCTGTTTTTGAATTTATTATTTTGCCGTTTTCATCTTCAACGGTAATTCTTGTATAGAAGTAATCATCTCCCGACAGCTCATCGGAAAATGCTTTTATTACATTCCAGCCTTCATCAAGCTTCTTTTTTGCGACACACTCTTTTCCGTAATACATTGACGCATAAATTCCGTCAGTGCCCGAAACACTCATATCCGATACCTTAACTGCCGACTTCAATTCGTATAATGTACCGTTCTTAAAGCTTCTTGATTGTTTTACCCAATCGCCGCCCTTGATTTTAAGGCTCTGCTTTCCCGAATAGAAATCCTCCGTACTGTACTGCAAGTTGTTTAAAACATTCGGAATCCACGGCATAAACGAGCCTGTTGAAACATTTGCCGCAAAAACCGCATTTGTTTCAAAATCACCGTTTATCAGCTTGTCCGTTCCGACCTTTTCCAACTTCCAATCGTCAAGATATATACCGTCGTTGGGAACTTTTCCGTTTTGACCTATTCTCATCTGAAGCTGCTGTCCGACAGCCTCTTCACCGTCATATTTAAAATATGTACAAACCTCTTTCCAGCCGTCCTCGGGATTCACTGCTGTTATTCCGCTTAACTCGCTGCCGACGCAGCCGATTCTGAATTTTACCTCCGAATCTCTGTCATCACCCGCAAGCTTTGCTCTTACAGACATTTTATACCACTGATGAGGTTCTATATTTATTTCCGCCGTACTCAGCGTAAACCACGTATTTGGCTGAGGAGTAACCAGAATATGTCCCGTATCGTTATCGTTTTTACCGCCCTCAATCCATTCAACCTTATATGAATTGATTTGGGAATTTGCAAAATGAACGCCCACAAACGGGTCGCACCGATACTTTGCATTATTCCCATATCTGTCTGCATCCTGATATGACGAGGTTGATAAAATGGGGTGATAATCGTCAAAATCACCTCCGGCAATCAATTCTCCTTCTCCGAACGGAATAATCGAAATATCATCAATATACGCTCCGTATTTTATCGTCTCAATTGCATGGTCTCCTACTCTGATGAACAAAGATGATGTTTTTTCATCTTCATCTTTCAGGTATTTAAAGCACCCATACACCTCCGTCCATTCGTCTGAGTTTACTTTAGTTGTCGTTCTGTACTCATCATACGCCTGCATAAGCATCATTTTAGCGTCTGACTCCGCACGGCTGCAGTCAGGATTCGGGAGCAGCTTAACCCACATTCTTGAAAGATACCACTGATTCTTCTTTAATGTTGTAGTGCCTGCCAAATTTATATATTCCTTATCCTTTGGCACAACCTTTATACAGCCGTTCCCGTCTCTGCCGCCGTTTTTAATCCACTCAACCTGATTACTGCCGTATGACCAGTTTTTTATATCGTCTTCGGAATCAAAAGTTCCTCCGCTGACATATTCGCTGCTTTGGGCAAATACGGGTACTGTCAGTAATCCTATAATTATCGACAGGCTCAAAAATGCTGCCAAAATTTTTCTGTAATGCTTCATTATTTATCCCCTTTCTTTAATAAATCCTTTTCCGCTCCAAGCGGAACAAGCTCTCCGTTAAATACAAACCCTTTTGCATATGCGCATTTTTCGGATATTTCATACTCAAAATCCTTTGCAAATGCTTTGCCCGATACCGCATTGATTTTTTCATCTTTAACCGCACACAATGTTCCGTCCTGCGAATACTGAGCAACAATATAATTAATCTCCAAATCAGTATCAAGGCAATTTGCAAATGTAAGTCTTGTCCTTATTTTATCGTCATATCCGCTGTCCGAAACACCGTCCGAATTTATACATTCTATGTCCGCATAATAATTATCAACCTCAGTCATGTTAAAATTATCAACGCACACTCCGTCCTTTATAAAATCAGCACCACCAAATTGACCGTATCTCAGTTCGGGTCTTACGGTATCAGAATCGGCAGTAAACAAATATGCGTTTCTGCGCCATTTTTTGCCGTCGATGCTTGCCTTCTGCGATTCGGTATATCCGCTGCCCAAGAAAACAAATATCTGAGTTGAAATACCGTCCGCATTATTATTAACGGCTCTTGCGTCGGCGGTAACCATGTATTTTTTACCGTTTTTAACATCAGTGCTCTGGGTCAGATTCGTCCATGTATTGCTCGTTATCTTTGCAAAGCACGAGTTGTTTCCGAGTTGATTTTTCTCATAGCTTACCTTTCTCTGGCGGTCGGCGAAAATATTGTCCGGCTGCACATACCAGAACGGGTCAACGAAAACGTTTCCGTTGTTATGCCATTCATTCACCGCAGTATAAGCCGATGTTCCGAGCAAAAGATATTTGTCCTCAAAATCTCCGTTTATAATAAGCCTTGAATTATCTTTTTCAATTATTCCCGCATATGCGATTTTAATTCCGTTTTTTACACTGTCATATTGTGTAGCACCACTGCTGTCCTGCCCCGCTCTCAATATAAAATTCGCATTTTTCTCTGTGCCCGTATATTTAAAGCAGGTATAAACCTCAGTCCATTCCCCGGGTGCGACATATGTTGCGCCCAAATTTTCGCCTGCATGATAATTCACCATATGAAACTTTACGGTCGGAGTTATTGATGAATCGTTTTCGTTCACCTTAACCTTGGCATATAAAATATACCATTTGTTTTTTTCCAATGTAACAGGCTGAGCAATCTGACAGGAGCTGTTATCATTCGGAACAATTTCTATATACCTTTCCGTTTCTTCCGAAACCGTTACGCTTTTTGCACTTACATTCCAAAATTTTATACCCTGCGAAAAGTCGGGGTTCAGTATTTTCGGGGAAGCTGAAAATACTTTAAAATCGGCAATATCATACCGTGAAATATCCTCATCAAATTTCAGATAAATATTTCCGCCCCCGTTTTCCGCAGTTTTTTGATATTTGAATTTTGTATAAATTTCTGTCCACTCATTTGCCTTAAATTCCGCATCGGTTATAATATCTGTTATATCCGAATCCCCAAAGCCTCGGTTATCAATATACAATCCGCCCTTTGCGTCCTTATCGGTTCTTACCTTAAGCACAGCCGTATATTCGGTATTTTTGTCAATCAATATCGGCTGATACGCCTTTGCACATACATTATCGGAGTATATTGTCACATATCCGTCGGAGTTTTTTGCATATGTATCATAATTATCATTAAATACCCATGCCGAAGCCTCATTTCGCACATTGAATATATCCTCTGTACATTCTTCAAGCTTAAAGTTTTTCATCTGATAGCTTATCCGTGAACAGCCGCTCGGCATAAATCCGCCGTTTATCCCTATGGCTATTCTCGTTTTTCCCGAAGACTGTACCCCGTTATACCGATAATATGCAGTAAGCGTGTTCCAATCCTCCGTCAAGTCGGCACTGTCGGCGATACCCATTATCGGCTTTCGTTCAAATTCAACGTTTCCTCCTTCGCCGTACCCGTCAAAATATTCCGTTTCAAAATATATCGGCACCGCCGCATTTATTAATTCATGCGATGGCTTGATTTGAGCCGATATTTTATACAGCCTGTTTTTCACAAGTTCCGTTTTGTTCTTTTGACGGTACTGTGCGCCGTCGTTTTCAATATTTACCTGTATTATGCCATTCTGCACTTCTTCAGCTGTAATTCCGCCGCCGAATGTTTCCCATTCGCCGTACCAAACGCTGTCCTGAGCAAATCCTATAAAGTATGTGCTTACCGCAAGCGCTGTCAGAACCAAAACAGCTATAGCTTTATTTTTCATATTCACCTCATATTACCATACACAATATATAGTATCGCACAACCGCTTAATTATCTCCGCAGCCCAGATACGCTGAATTGTTCCTTTCGGAGCAAACTGTCCGTTATCCACTCCGCCCATGAATTTCATGCCGTACATTGCAGCAGCGGCTTTCTTTGCATAATCCGAAATTTCACCTCTGTCACCGTATTCGCCGTAAAGCTCGTCATATACGTATACGTCCGCCTGCACTACAAGCTTATATACCTGATATGTCATATATGCTGCCTCCTCACGTGTTATCGGAGAATCAAGCTCAAATCCGTTTTGAACCATTTCATCACATACAATTTCCGTCGCTTTTGCAAATTCCATTAACGCAAAATTCTTTTCCTCACGGCTTGCAGCGTCGGCAATCGCTTTAATTTCCGCTTTGTATTCATCACCGCGCGTTTGCTGCTGATAATACTGCATATTCATATAATCGGCAAGCATACTTATATATTCGCCTCTTGTCACAATATCCCAAGCTCCGAACTCCGTTTCACTTCTTGCCGCATTAATTCCTTTTTTCATTAGAGCTTCAACATCGTCCTGATACCATTCGCCCTTTATATCATTCAGCTTTGACGCATCATATGAATTTTTCTGTTCTCTGTAGCTCTGCAATATATCGTCAACGCTTACATCATCATTTTCAATCTTCTGACCTTCCGAATATTCGGATATTGTAATCGTATTGCCCTGAGAATGAATACCGAAATATCCGTCCTCATAAACAGCGTCCTCGCCCTTATCAAGGTAGTCGAATACACACGTATCATTTACATACAGTATCAGTCTTACGCCGTTCGTTTCATTTATCGCTCCCGCACGTATTCTTACCGTCTGACCATATTTGAATAAATTATTCTTATACGCAGGACCTGCTCCTGCCGCCGAGCCGTCATTTACCTGACAGAATATCTGAGTTCTGACAGCATTGTTGAAGCGCTGCAATTCAATTTCGCCTGCCGCCGTAAAGCATATTATATATCCTTTATTCTCATTGTCGGTAATGCTCTTGTTAAAATCCTGTCCCCTGAACATTATTGACGGCCACGTTGACGAGCCTGTTCCTATCTTATAATTAAACGCAAGAATCTCATTGCCGAATTTTCGTCCTTTATAGTTTGAAAATCCATTTATGTTAAAATTAATCTCTCCGTTGCTTACCGTTCCCGCAGCAGTCCAGTTATCCTTATCGGCAATTTCATTTTTCATGTTATAGGTTGTAAATTTCGTAGGGTTGCTGAGTGAATAGTTTATGCACTCAATCTCAATCGTTCCGCTTACGTTTTTGCCCTCGCACTCCGCACTGACCTCTATTTTGCCGATTCCGTCCGACAGAGCGGTAGCAGTGCCGTTTTCATCAACCGAAATCAAATTCGGAGTAAGAGATTTATATATAAACTTTCCGTCATACTCCTTTTGCGTATTATAATTGGTATAAAGCAAAGGATGCAGCTCGGTGCTGTTTGAAACAAGAAGCTTTTCCGTATCCGCCGTTATGCGCACCTCGGCAGGCTCACTTCCAACGGTTACGTCAATTTCATAAAACGCGGCATTATCCTTTTCCTCAACCTTTACATATATTTTTGCATGACCGTTACCGACAGCCGATATATTTCCGTTGTTGTCAACAACGGAAACACTCTCGTCCGATGACATAAAAGTATATTTGTAATCATCAATCTCTCTTTCCTCTTCCTTAGCACCTCTTATCGAAATCGGTTTTACGGACGCAGTTTCGCCTATTTTCAATTCCATATAATCTTTTGTATCTATAGTCCGTATGTCATCACGAAGCTTTTTGTATTCATCTTCAAGCCCCGCCTTTTTCATAACCTCCGAAGCTTTCGGCATCCAATGCCCATCAATGTTATAAACATTCTTTTTTGCCGTTCCCGTAAAATCCAAAAATCTGTTCATTGACTGCACATCAATATAATTTTCAGCATATGTGTTACGACGTTCCGGCCTTATAGCATTACCCGAAACTCCTCCGAACGGTCGCATAAGCGGAACATTTTCCAACATCTCCGTTTCGTTTCCTCTTATGCTTTTATATTCGGGAAAAACTGAATTGCTTTTAATCCACATTGTGTTTTTATGTTCAATAACATTATTTGTCAGCCTATGATAAGACGAGCCTTGATCAAGGTAATACGGAGCACCCGAATTTTTAAACATGGAAATATAATTTTCTCTCCATATATTCGGGTTTTCAAGTGTGGCGCTGCTGCCGCCCAAGCTATATATTCCACCGCCGTCCCGAAGTACCGTCATAATATAATTAAGATAATTGTTTTCAACAACAAGTCCTTTCAGACTATGCGTATACTGATCCCAGCCCCATGCCATATGTATTCCCGTATACGGAAGATTAAAAAGGTCGTTATTTGCAATTCTTGTATCCTCCGAGTACAAAATAGTAATACCCGTTGCACCGTAATATTCGCAGGCTGCGTTTGCAATATAGTTATTTACAATGTTGTTATTTATATCACGGTATGCAGGCGTTCCGCATTTAAAGCCAATTTCATCTTGGTAAAGATGTCGTTTTGCTATATCTCCAATCATTACACCGTGTGCAGATATGTCTTTGATTTTATTTCCGACCACATCGCAGTCATGTGCCGCCATGCCATATTTTATACCCATGCCGCCATGATGAATTATATCGCAGTTTATCACATCTATATCATGACCATAATTAATGTCGACAGCACCCGAAATGCTATGAGTTCCCGTTCCGTCTTCACCTCTTATCTCCAAATTCTGATTATCCAAAATTCCGAACGACGGGATGGTTGCAGTAGAGTATTCAAACCGAAGTCCGTCAAAGGTTATGCCGCTGACATACGAAAACGGATTGTCTCCGCAAACCTCAATCAGCTTTTCTACGGTCGGAAATACTGCGTCAGCCGTTTCCATATTATCTCCGGGACGAGGAATATAGTAAATCTTATGTTCTCTCTTGTCCCTGTAATACTCGCCCGGCTCATTCAAAAACTCATACTGATTGTCAAGTCTGTAAACATTTCGCATCGGTGTGTTCTCGTTTGCATCCCATGATTTCGGATTAAATTCAATTCTTACTCTGCCGTCTTTTTCAAAAAGTTTTTCTACGCGTCTTCTTCTTTGTTTCCATTCCTGATTTGAAACAACCTCCATATCCTCCGGATGTGCGAGCTTCAATAAGCTTTTTTCATTCAGATAAATACATTCTCCCGACTTTTCCTCCGCTGAAATATTAAGCTTTTCATATGCAGCCAAATCAGCCCTTGTTCCGTTCACAAACAGCTGTCTGCCCTTATCCGAATCAAAATCCGCAACCCATATATTTTTTTCTTTGTCGTGCAGCTTCCAGCCGCTTACTCTTCCCGCACCTCTTATTACGGGCTTTTCACCGTCGGCAGCTTTATATATTATTTTTCTGCCCTCCGCCGCACCGTCTTCGGCAGTGAATTTTATAGTATCGTTTATTTCATACTCACTGCCCGATATATACACCGTTATATCCTCGGGCATTTCTTTATTAATACATCTGACAAAATCCCTCGCCTTTTCAATCGTCTTAAACGGGCTTTTTTCCGTACCATTGTTTGAATCGCTTCCGTTATCGAAATCAACGTAAACACTGTTCACAAACGGCAGTGTGTTTTTCTTTTCTTCGGGCACATAATTTGTCTGCACCATTCTGACATCGCTTAAAAGATAATTTGAAGGTCCGATAAACGCAATCTTTGCGGTTATCTTTTTATCTCCGTTATACTTATATTTAAAGCTGTACTCGTTCCATAAATTATTTATTGTATCCGAACATATCGAAACTCCCACAGACTTCCCGTTTAAGTCATACTTCCCGTCCACTTCAGACATTCTTAAAGAGAAATTTTCAGTCTTATCGGACAAATTTTTCGCATTATACGAAATTACGTATTCACCTCCCGGAGTCAGCTCCACAAGCTGATAAACAAAGCTCCAACCGCTGATATTTACTTTAAGGCTGTTATTTCCGCCGTATGTGTCCTCGGTTTCCACACTCATCTTGGTAGCTGACTGAATACGGGCGCTCCAGCCCTCTGTACCGTTTTTTAAATCACTGTTTAAAAACATCTCTCTGTCCTGTGCGTTTACCCCTGCCGCAGCAAGCGCCAGAGTTAATACCGAAATAAAAGACGCTAAAAGTATTTTTATTTTTTTCATATATTCTCCTCCCTATCCTTTCACGCTTCCAAGCGTTATTCCTTTTACAAAATATTTCTGAATAAACGGATAAATCACAAGCATCGGCAGTACTGCCACAATAATGGTCGCCGCCTGCATTGTATTGTCCGAATACAGGATTTCCTGTCCTTCAAAAACTCTGTCAACTATCTGATTATTATTTAACATTCTTTGCAGATAAAGCTGCAATACCTGTTTTGACGTATCATTAAAATAGAGCATACTGTCAAACCATGAGTTCCAATGTCCTACCGCATTCCACAAAGCAACAGTTGCCAAAGCAGGCATAGACATGGGGATTATCATTTTTATAAATATTGTCAATTCCGATGCCCCGTCCATAAGAGCCGATTCTATTACCGCCTCCGGCAACGAAGCAAAGTAATTTCTCAGTATAACCGCATTATATGCGCTCATCAGCATGGGAAGTATATATACCCAAAAATTATCGAGAAGCCCCAGTCCTTTAATAACAAGGTAAGTCGGTATCATTCCTCCGCCAAACAGCATTGTTATAATCATATATACGGAAAAAAACCTTTTCAGAGGCATATTTCTCCTTGACAGCGGATAAGCATACATCGCCGTTACAAGTACCGACAGAAACGTTCCTATTAAAGTTCTCATAATTGTAATGCCGTAAGCGTGCCAAATTTCACTTTGCTTAATCAACACCTTATATGCCTGAAGCGTGGGATTGGATGTATACAGATTAAAGCCTCCCTTTGCCGAATCGGCAACGGTTGAAATTGAGAGCACAAACGTTGACCACATCGGATATAGCGTACTCAATCCAAAAAGGAGCAAAAATATGTAATTAAATACAGTGAAAATTATTTCACCCTTTGATTTCTTGTTCATATTATCCTCCTTTCTACCACAGACCGTTGTCGCTTACCTTTTTGGAAAGTGCGTTTGTTCCCAGAACCAGTATCATTCCGACAATGCCGGTAAAAAGTCCGACCGCCGTACCGTAGCTGTAATCCGTAGACTGCATTTTCTTTAGATTATACGTTTCCAAAATCTCACTTATATTGTATACAAGCGGATTTTGCAGATTGTAAATCTGGTCGAAGCCGGCAGCCATAACCGAACCGAGATTAAGTATCATAACAACGACAATTGTAGGGACAAGACACGGAATTGTGATGTTTGTAACCTGTTTCCATTTTCCCGCACCGTCAATACTTGCCGCCTCGTACAGCGTTTCATCAATTCCCGAAAGAGCCGCCATATATATAATTGCTCCCCAGCCCAGTCCTGCCCAAACGGCAGAGCCGATTATCATCCAGAAAAACGCTGTTTCATTTGCAAAAAACTCTATCTTATTAAGTCCCATACCGGCTAAAACCGAATTAATCGGACCTGTATTTGAAAACAGAAGCTTTATAATACCGCCGAGCATAACCCATGAGAAAAAATGCGGCATATATGAAACTGTCTGTATTGTTTTCTTATATAAAATATTTTTGACTTCATTTAATAAAAGAGCGAATATTATCGGCATAGGCAGTCCGAAAATCATTTTTGTTATACTGAACATAAGAGTGTTTCTTAATACGTGCAGAAAATCACTGCTTCCGAAAAGCTCTTTAAAATATTGAAGTCCTACCCATTTGCTCCCCAAAATACCGTCGAGAATTTTGTAATCCTTAAATGCAATAACTATTCCGAACATCGGAAGATAGTTGAAAATCAAAATTGCCAGAAAGCCCGGTATCATTAAAACCAACAGACCTCTGTGCTTTTTAAGCTCTTTTTTTAATATGCTTTTTTCTTTTGTTTTATTTCCAAGCGATGCTTTAGCCATAATGTCTCCTTTCACAAGCCGCCGCAGCGGCGGGGCGCATATGTGCGCCCTGCCGTTAAACAGCTTATTTTACACCAATCTCTTTATAAATATTCTGTAAGGTTGCGTCCATTTCGTTTGCCTCTTTTGTAAGCTCAGCTCCGCCCTGTGATTCCCAGTACTTCAAAAATTCATCATAGGAATCAACACTCTGTTCGCCTCTTATAATTTTTGTCATTATAATAATCTGCTGATTTCTCAAGCTTTCAATATATTTCGCTCCCGACGGAACAACATCAACCTTTCCGAAATAGTCGCCCTGCGGCGCATTTTCCGGAATATATTCCTTTTGGTATTCCTTGTCTGCATCTGTAACAAATTTCTCCGCAAGCTTAAAACTGATGTGTACAGGGTCAAAGAATGAAAATCCCATTTGGTAGGAAAGAGCATTTTCAGTATATTTACCTTCCCATTCCTTTGTATATTCAACTCCACCGCCTTCTTTAAGCGAATCGTCCTTATATTTCCACATTGTACCGTATTCGCCCATATGCAGCTTAACCGCCAAATCGTCATCTTTAATCATATCGTTCATCATAGTAAGCAGCTTATCAAGCTTTTCTTCATCGCAATTTTTACCGAACGACACAACATGAGCAGCATAACCCCATACAAACGCTCCGCAGTCACCGTTCGGACCTTTCGGAAGAAAACTGTTTTCAACTGTGGCAGTCGGGGTTACGGCAGTAACCTGATTTATCAGCGAATGTTCATTCGTTACGTCATTAATCAAACCGCCTCCGCCGTTAGCGATATATCCTACCCTGCCGTTTATAAACTTTGAATTATCCCATATGCTGTCACTTATAAACTCGGGGTCAATAATTTCCTCCTTGTACCACTGTGACAAGGTTTTCAAGGCTTCCTTAACATTGCTTTGCAGTCCGCCGTATTCTATTCCCTTATCCGTTTTAACCCATACAAAAGGTCTTGCATTGTATGCGCCGAAAATGTTGTTGAACATCATATGCCATGTTTTTACATCGCCGGTCATTCCGTATGTATCCTTCTGACCGTTTCCGTCGGGGTCATCATTTCGGAATTTATAAAGTGCGTCGTGCATTTCATCAAGAGTTTCAGGAATCTTGTTTATCCCAACTTTTTCAAGCCAGTCCTTGCGCCATACTCCGTTTGACGGAATATTTCCGCTGTAATCAAGATTCGGCAGTCCGTAGTTTTTGCCGTCCACATTTGAATAGCTCCAAGCCTGCGGACAATTTTCGTTTATAAATGCGAAGTAGTCGGGTGCTTTTTCCTTAATCAAATCAAACGGAATTTCCTGTATAAAGCCCTGCTTTACATCGTTTTTAACATCAGCCGGGTCAAGCTCATATATTAAGTCGGGAATGTTTCCGCCAAGCATAGTGACGCTTTTTTTATCGGCATAGCCGTCTTTATCATAGAACAACGGAGAAATTTCTATATCGTATTTATCTTCCAGAAGTTTTTCTGCATAACCGCCCTCCTTTGACGTTCCGTACCACGGTATTCCAAGCCATGAAATCGTCATTTTCCCGTTTGAAGCACCGTTTTCCGCATTTTTCTTTTCTCCGCAGCTGCAAAGTCCCGTACACAGCGCAGCCGCAAGTATTATTGATATAATTTTTTTCTTATTCATTTATGTTATTCCTTTCTGTTATTTTAACAATTACTTTCTGTCAAGAACAAAGAATGCTCCCAAATATATCGGTGTAATCTCACTGCCCTCAGTAATCTCCGCACCTTGCTCCGAACCCGCAAGACTTCCTCCCGAGGTGTCGGCTTCCGCACTATCGTTTGCAATATGTCTTAGGGTAATTGTATGCTCTCCCTGTTCAAGCCCTGTTGTAATTGTAACATGATGTCCGTAGGTTCCGGGCTTAAGCGACACTATCTTTTCCGTGCCTCCGTCTATTGAGTATGCCAATGCACCCGTGTTTTGATTCAATACTCTGTCGTAATAGAGTCCGATTCCTGTTCCGTTGAATGTATATGTTATTGAATCATCCTTATTTTCCGAATAAATCATTTGACTCACATTTGAAAATTTATTTCCGCTTGGAATGTCCGTAATTGTCCAGCCGTTTTTCATAACGGAGTCATCTGTCATATATGTAAGGCTTCCGATAATATAACTGTCATCAAGCTTGTCATATTCCTTTACAGCTCTGTCAACAGGCATATCAAGAAGCGATTCTATTTTATTCCATATAACATTTGTGTATAATTCATGTCCTTTCGCAGTCGGGTGAACATTATCGCTGATATATTCCTGTACATCATTATCAAGTTTTTCCTCACCCTTTCCGGAAGCAATTATCGCATTATACATAGGAGTTGCCACATCTATTACCATTGCGTTATAATGTCTTGCTACAGCATCGACAGCAGCAAAGCTTTTCGGATAGTTCATAACTCCGCTGTTGCTCATCCACTTACTGAATGTTTTTACAAACACAATATCCGCATCAGGCGAACTTTCTTTTATTTTTCTTACAAGTCCCTCCGCCGCATCACAAACAGCGTCATATGCAGCCGCTTGGTCGTTTACCGCATATTCAATAAATATCAAATCCGGATTTGACTGTTTAACCTCGGCATCATATCTTGAAACCGCCAGATTAAAACCCGTTCCGCCCAAAGAATAATTATCGCTTGTTATAAGACTGCTTTTTTCGTTCAGCTTATTCGCAAACATATATGCCCAGCCGTTTCTCGCTTCTGTAATGGAACCGCCGTAAAATACAGCTTTGACATTCTCACCACGGGCAAGCTTTGATGCCGTATTTGCAAGATATTCGGCATTTGCCGTGTCCTCAACCTCCGAATAAGCAGTATAAGGCGTCATGTCGCTGTCATTCCATACCATGACTTTAACCTTGACGGCATTTGTTCCTATTGCAAACGCTTTTGTTGTGTATGCAATGTCATGACCGTATGTAATCACAACATTTTCACTGTCAAGCTTTATCAGTCTGCCGTCTGCGTCATATGAGGCTGCATATACCTTAACTGTTTTGTCTCTGCCCGTATTTGTTGCCGTAAAGCTTGCTTTTACATCAGATGTATCTCTTAAATCCGTTATGTTCAAAACAGGCTTGCTTATTTCAAATTTAACCTCTTCAAATGTAATATCGTCAACATCAACGCCGTTTGCAATTTTTTCGGGTGTATTCTGACCCACTCTGAGCTGTAATGTCGTCGCAACGTTTCCAAGCGAATTTGCCTCAGTATCAACAGGTATAGTAAACTCTCTTGAAACCTTGCACCATTCTCCGTATTTCAAATCGGTCGTAGGTTTCCAATTCACATCAACATATGTTTTAGGCTTATTCTCTTCAGCTACGCCGTTTGTATCTATTGCCATCATCATAAAATCTCCGTAAGGAGCTTCCTGACCCTCAACAGCAATCGGTCTTACTTTGGCTCTGGCTATATACGTTTTGCCCGGTTTGAAGCTTACAAGCTGTGAAATATTTATATGTGATGAATTTTTCAAATGAACATATCCGTTTCCGTTTTCCGTTCTCCATTCAGCATTGCCTGCAAGGTATTGTGACTTAAGTCCGTTCCATACCTCTGTTTCATAACCGGTTGTTTTTCTTTCCCATGACGGGTATACGGTTGTGCCCGATGTTCCGTTTACTGTACTTTCATCATCAAATGTGCTTAATGCAAGCATATTATCGGACTTTACGGGTTCAACTCTGATATAATCAACATATATACCATTCTTAACCGTATCAGCTCCGCTCTTCTCTCCGACCCTTACCATAAGCCCCGTTGATTTTTCAGAGCCGGTAGACTCCCATTTAGCTCCGGTATATCTGTAATACGCATAAATCTCTGCCCATTTATCGCTTGTTATTTCCATCTTAGCATTACTATAAGCACCGTTTATCTTATACCAATCACCGGAGTCTCCCGCATTCATCATAATTGAGGCATCTTCCGTCTTTGCCGCTGTGCCGTCCTCATTCGGTATAAGCTTTACTCTTGCCGATACCTTATACCATTTATCTGCCGTTAAATTCATTTTATTATTGCTCAAAATGTTAATGTAATTTCCGCTGTTCGGAATCCACTTTAGCGCTTGAGCTCCGTCAACATTCACAATCTGCGGTGCTGTTGTCATACCCCACGTACTCCAGCCGTCAATTTCGTATGCGGAATTAAATTCTCCGTTGCTGACGATTGCACTGTCATCAATAGGAATAACCTTAAAATCGTCTATGTCAACACCGTTGGAAACCGCCGTAAATTTGCCGTTATTCTGATTATACATTCCCACTCTCAATGTGAAGCTGACGTTTGAAGCATCTCCATCGCCTTCATACGTATATGTCTGATACACCTCAGTCCACTTGTCATACTCAGCGTATTTTGTCCAACAGTCAGCTTTTGTTTCCTTATATTTTGCACCCTCTGCTCCAATCAGGTACAGTCCCGTCGCAATTGATGCTGATGTCTCTCCTGCGACCGAATGAGGTCTTACCTTTGCACTTAAAAGATATTTCTGACCCTTTTTCAATTTTACATACTGACTTATCGACGGATATGTCGTATCGGGAGTTTTTATCGTCAGATAGTTTGTCGGATTTACCGTATCTGTTTTATCTCCTTCATGATATGTGTACTCCCAGCCATTGTTTGCAATGTTGTTCATAACACCCGTGAACGGCTCAACCTCAAATCCGTTGCTCTTATAAAACCATGTAGGGGGTACACTTGTACCTGTTGTCGGCTTAAGAACATCAGGGTCGTTAAATTCTCCGCCCGTAATCAGGTTTTCGGTATTTTCGCCCGCTATTTCCTCTACTGTAAAATAATCTACATATACTCCGTCCGTCACAGCGTCCGCATTGTTCTGACCGAATCTCAGTGTGACGTTACCCTCAAATTCCGTTCCAAACGGCGTTGTCCAGCCCGGCAGTGTTTCTCCGTTTGAGATATTCCTGTCATCAGGAGCACTGTCACATCGGTAATATGTATAAATTTCAGTCCATTCTGATGAGTTTACATTCATATCTCCCGAATTTCCGCCTTTATTTGCAATGTAAAAATTACCAGACGCTGTATCGCCCAGTACCATAAATCCTGCGTCGCTGCATTCACCGAACAGCCCGTCCATTCTTACTCTCGCCCTGATTTTATACCAGCTTCCGTATTTCATAACCGCCTTTTGCGATATTCCGATGAAACTGCCGTTTGACGGCACAATCTTTACAACGCCCTGTGCATCTTCATAGCTCTCCAAAAATTCGCCTGTTCCGTTAAACGACCATTTCTGCAAATCCGTTTCACTGTCCATACCTGCTCCGTCCATAAGCTGCAAAGCCGCATTCGGTGTCGGTACAAACGTCTGTTCCGCATTTGCCGGAAGCATAATTCCCGTTCCCGTCAGCATTGATAGTGACAAAGCTGCCGATAAAATTTTCTTTTTCATTAACATGAAAAAACCACCTTTCATTTTTATTTTGCGGGCTTTCCCGTCCGCTGTTGAATGATTTGATTATACCCCCTATTTTGTACATTTTCAAGAGATAGTTTTTAATATTTCTCATTTTTATTATGAAATTCGCCCAAAACATACTCATTATTTTTAAAAAAACTCATATTTTTTAAAGTGTTTGACGTAATTAAATTATGAATTACATATTCTTGAAATAATATTCCTAATTTTTCACATTAACTCATACTTTTTAAAAAACCGCCTTTTTGACTTGACAAAAAATTTTTTTATGATTATAATAATTATATAAATTTCAGTTTACGTCTTGGGGGAATTAATTAACATGATAAACTATTTAAAAAAACATCAATTGTTCAGCATATACAGTATATGCTTTTTTACAATTGCAATCATTCCGCTGATTTTATCTTCCGTTATAATAAGCATCTCAACCTCCGAAAATCTAAAGTCGCAAATAATCGAAACCGAAACGGCAAATCTTAAAAACATAGAAACAAATTCAATTACAACATATAATAACTATTCAAATCTTGCCTCCAAGCTGGCGGAAAATTATTTGAATTATTCAATGTTTACTTATACAAGCAAAAATATAAATTATGATTTATATTATCAATTCTCCAAAACGCAGCAAACACTTTCGTCAACATATCCGAATGTAAAAAGCGTTTATATATATAATGAAAATAATCATAATTTTCTTGTGGACAATTCATACAGAGATATAAATAGCTTTTATGATACGGAATGGCTGGAACTTCTTAAACAGGACACAAGCCAATACAAGTGGTTATTTAACCGTCTGGACAGCTTTGACACTATTTATTATCCGTATAATGAAAATGCCAATATTATTATAAACGTTGATATTCAGGGAATGTATAATGAGCTTTTCAGCGGTATTTCAGATAACGCTTTTGTAATAGAAAACGGCAAAATATTGTGGAAAAACAACGCTTCCGTATCCGATTCAATCAATTTGGCTCAAGACAGCGTTAAGCTTGACGGTGCAAAATATCTTATCGTCAAGCATACAATATCGCAAAACGGCAGAACTCTTGTAATACTCAAAAATTCAAAACAAATTCTTTCTCCGTTGAAATCTGTCTCGGCAATCGTTTTTGTAATTGTTGTAATTATGATAATTCTTACGGTTTTGGCAAGTTTTTATATGGCAAATATGCTGTCAATGCCGGTAAAACGCATGATTTCGTCGATGGACTATGAAACCGACCGGTCAAATGAGCTTGATATTATAAGCGAGTATATAAGCCAACTGAATAAAACGAATTACGTTTTAAAATCAAAACTGTCACTGCACAGCAGCAACGCGCTTGAGGCTAATATTCTGAAACTTCTGCGCAATATCCCCATAGATGACGGAGATTTTGAATATGACGATATATTCCCAAGCTATATACAAAATTATACCATTGCAACCATTCAATTTGGCAAGGAAAGCTCAACGCAGGATATTCAGAATTATATTACCGACGCAAAAAATATATTAATAAATTTATCTGAGATACTTGCATATTATCTGTTTTATATAGATAATAACAATATCGTCATTCTTTTGTTCAGCGATAATAACAGCAAAGAACACGACGATAGTATAAACACATTTATAAATATGATTACTCATATAAAAAACATTCGTCCGATAATTGCGGTAAGCAATACGATTCATGACCCGTCAAAGCTGCATTTGGAGTTCACGAACAACTTTGAGCTGATAAAATACCGACTGTACTCTGACAGCTATATAATTCATGATATTGAATACTCCACATCATCAACTCTCGATGTAAGCAGTTACGAATCGGCTCTTTTTAAAGCTATTAATGAACAAAGCTATCAAAAGGCAAATTCGGCACTTGTCGAGATAATGAATTATATATATGAAAACAAGCCGCACCCCGATATAGTACTGGCATATTTTTCGCTTTTAAATACAAAGCTGAGAAATATCCCCATATCAATCGGCTTTTCAAACGAGGAGCTGTTATTCAGGGACGTATACGAAACCTCCCTTCCCTCGGAGTTCAACCTTAAAGATTACTACAATTATTTTATAAACTATGCAAATAACATAATTGCGGGACTAAACATTAAAACAACCTCAAAAAACAATGAATTGATAAACAGCATAAAATCATATATACTTGAAAACATAGAAACGGATTTGTCGCTTTCATCGGTATCGGAGCATTACGGAATGACTCCGCAATACTTATCAATGATGTTTAAAAACGAAACTCATCAGAATTTCGTAAAATTTCTTACTCAGGCTAAAATCGACCGTTCAAAGGAATTGCTTGCGAACACATCTCTTCCGATTAAAAGTATTGCCGAAATTATCGGCTACAATGAACGGAGCTTTTTTACGGTATTCAAGAAGAATACCGGCATGACGCCGAAAGAGTACCGCACACAAAGCGAGGATTCGCTTAATTAATCGAGTATAATTATAAATATGAAGGAGAATACAAAATGGACGATTTTGCAAATATAGCGGCAAACGGAATAGGCGGAAGGCAGGAGCTTTTGCGTGAAAATAAGCCGCCGATTATAACAAAAAAAATATC
>CAKSGG010000028.1 GCA_934454215.1 uncultured Clostridia bacterium | reverse complement strand
CGACATAAACAGCATGAATACAGCCGTTACCGTAGCCGCCAGCCCATCAAGTCCGTCGGTTAAATTCACAGCGTTTACAACTCCCGCAACAACAAACAGCACAAACGGTATGTAAACCCATATCGGAAGAGTTATGCTGTCTTTCACAAACGGAATATATATATCCGTATCCATATAGCCCATAAGATACAACACGCCAACATAAACAATTGCAAGTCCGAGCTGCATCAAAAATTTCTGTGATGCGGTAAGTCCGAGATTTCTCTTCTTTACAACTTTAATGTAATCGTCAACAAAGCCGATTGCTCCGAACCCCAGAGAAATGAGATACGGCAGCAGGCACATTTTAATAAATGTTATTCTTATGGCAGGATTTGACATAATTACGACCGCCGCCGATGCAACCCCTATGCCTATAATAAACATTATTCCGCCCATTGTCGGCGTACCTGATTTTTTCTGATGCCACTTAGGTCCTTCCTCGCGTATTTCCTGACCGAATTTTAGCTTATGGAGCCACGGAATAAATATCGGACCTGCCGCAGCCGTTATTGCAAATGCCGCCAAAGCCGGAAAAATATTAAGTAACCCAAAATTTTTTAATGTTGTTAAAATATCCATAATTATTCCCTTTCATATAAGCTGCCGTCAATCGGCGTTTATCTCTTTGATTGCATCAGTCACTTCTTCAAAGTGCATTCCGTGAGACGCTTTTACAAGAACACAATCACCGTCTTTTATATTTTCCTTAACATAATTTACCGCACCGAGGGTTTTATCGAACGATACAAAATCCGTAAATCCCAAATCAGCCGCTCCGTGTGCGATTTCTCTTGCATTTTCTCCTGCCGTTACAAGCAAATCAATTTTATTTTTTATAATCTCTCTGCCTAAGTCATAATGCGCCTTTTTTGCATATTCGCCCATTTCAAGCACATCTCCCAAAACCGCAACCCTGCGCTTTTGAAGTGAATACGGCATTATTGAAAGCGCCGCTTTTATTGAATCGGGAGAGGCGTTATAGCAGTCGTTTATAATTTCGATACCGTTATGGTATTCTATTTGCAGTCTCTGCGCCGTATACTCACATTTTGCAATTCCCTTTATGCAGTCCTCAACACTCACACCGAACACCATACCCGTACATATTGCCGCAAGAGCATTATATACATTATGCCGTCCCGGAAGGTTTACCTTTACGGGATAACTTTTACCATTCACAACTGCGGTAAACTCAACTCCGTTAAGTCCCTTGTTTACGATGTTTTCGGCTTTAACGTTATTTTTCGGATTGTCTATTCCGTAACGCAGAATTTTATATTTTTTATCATCGCCGATTGTTGACAGATACTTGTCGTCACCGTTTATTATAAGCGTATTGTTTTCATCAAAATACGTTGTTATTTCCAGCTTTGCTTTTAAAATTCCATCCTGCGAACCGAGGTTTTCTATATGCGACATTCCTATGTTTGTAATAACCGCCGCATCGGGCTTTACAATTTCCGCAAGTCTTTCAAGCTCGCCGAAATGATTCATTCCCGTTTCTATAACAGCTGCCTCATGCTCTTTTTCCTGCATAAAAACAGTAATCGGGACACCAATTTCATTATTAAAATTATTCGGAGTTTTTATTGTATTGAACTTTTCGCTCAGCGCCGCATACAGCATATCCTTAGTCGTAGTCTTTCCGACACTTCCCGTAACCGCAACGGTAGGTATTCTGTATTTTGCTTTGTAATATGCGGCGATGTCCCTCAATGCTTTAGCCGTATCGTCAACCCTGATTATCGTCTTATCTATAAGCAGTTCCGTATCCTTTTGTGTAAGCACTGCGGCAGCACCCATATCAAACGCCGCTTTTATAAATTCATGACCGTCAAATTTTTCGCCTATAAGCGGTATAAACACAACTCCGTCTCCCGCTTTTCTTGAATCGGTCGTAATGGAATTAAACTCAGTATTAACATCTCCGCTCAAAAGCGTTCCTTTTGCTGCGTCAAGTATATCCTGTATTGTAAGCTTTTGCATAAAAATCCTCCGTTCTGCGCATTAATTGCCCTATAACGTACATATAGGGACTTATAATAACTCCATACAATAAGCCCCTATACTCATTACTTATTTATTAAGATGTTTCCAAACCTCTGCACGCTCGTCAAAATCAAACTTTTCCTTGCCTATAATCTGATACGTTTCCTGACCCTTTCCTGCAAGAATCACAATATCGCCCGCTTTAGCGTGGTCAAGCGCATACGCTATTGCCTCTCTTCTGTCGGTTATCATTTTATATTTACCGTCGGTACGTTTCATTCCGACTTCAATCTGCTCAACAATTTTCTGCGGGTCTTCCGTTCTCGGATTGTCTGACGTTATAATACTGTAATCCGAAAGTCTGCCTGCAATTTCGCCCATAATCGGACGTTTTGTATTATCTCTGTCGCCGCCGCAGCCGAATACCGTTATTATGTCGCCCTGAACAAACTCCTTAACGGCATTTATAACATTTTCCAAACCGTCGGGGGTATGTGCGTAATCTATAATTACCGTGTAATCCGTATCTGTAGGCACAACCTCCAAGCGTCCCAGAACGCCGGACGCCTTTTTCAGTCCTGTCACGATTGTTTCCATATCTATACCCAATTGCAGTGCCGCACCGGCCGCACATATTGCATTGTACACGCTGAATTTGCCCGGAATTGCCAGACTCATATGATACACCTGACCGTTATAATGTACGTCAAATTCATCTCCTCTTGAATTTATCGTCACATTATTAACCCATAAATCGCTTTCATCGGTAAAACCGACTCTTAAAATATCGCAGTCCTTTTCATTATAGATTTTCTTTCCGCCGTTATCATCAAAATTCACAACGCCTTTATCACTCATGTCAAACAGCTTTGCTTTTGCCGCAAGATAGTTTTCCATGGTTTTGTGGAAATCAAGGTGGTCACGCGTAAGATTGGTAAATACGCCGACATCGAATCTGCATCCTCTTACTCTTTCAAGCTCCAAAGCATGGCTTGAAACCTCCATGACAACACAGTCGGCTTTAGCATTTACCATTTCGGTAAACAACTGCTGAAGCTCCAGAGAATTTGGCGTTGTCGGAGTTGTACTTTGAGTTATAAGAACCTTATCGCCGATAACATTTTGATTTGTTCCTATAATACCGACATTCATGCCTGCCTCTTCAAGAATACTCCTCAAAAGATAAGTTATTGTTGTTTTTCCGTTCGTTCCCGTAACGCCTATCAGTTTAAAATGCTTTGACGGGTCACCGTAAAATCTGCAAGCCAAGTCTGCCATAGCAGCTCTTGAATTTTCAACATACCAAACAGGTATATCGACATCAATTTTATCCTCGGCGACAATAACCGCCGCACCGTTTTCCTCCGCCATCTTTGCAAATTTATGCCCGTCGGATTCATAACCTTTAATACATATAAATACATTGCCCTCCGCAACATGTCTCGAATCATACGCAATTCCCGTTATCTCCATATTCTGATAACGGTCAAGCCACTCTTTGCCAAAAAGTACATCTGCCCTCATGTTTAACCCCCTGAAATATTATTTTATTTAATCCTGTGCGTCCTGTCTGAATTCCACACCTATAACCGTTCCCGGCTCTACCTTTTCTCCCGCCTCTACACTTTGATTTACACAGAATGCAAGCGACGTTTCACTATGTCCCGCACCTGCAACCTCAAAGTTAAGATATGATGTGTTCAGTGTATCTTTCGCAGCTCCTACCGATGCCCCTTTCAAATCGGGCACAGTTACCAATTCTTCCTCCGAATCCATACGTTCCGTATAGATTACAACAATAGAGTCCTTATTCAGCATAGTTCCCGGTTCGGGAAGCTGTTTTAATATCTTATCTCCGCTGCCCTTAATCACATAGTTAAGCTTTGCGGAATTAAGCATATCCTCCGCCTCGCTAAGGCTGCGCTCCCTCATATCGGGTACTTCTGTTTTTTCTATCGGTTCTTCGTCCTCACTGTACTGCTTATCCACACCCAGATAATTCAGCACGTCTTCAATTATCTGACCTGCAAGCGGTGCGGCAATGGAACCGCCGTATCTGTTATCAACCTGCGGTTCATCAAGAACCACAAGGCATATGATTTCAGGGTCGTTTGCCGGAGCAAAGCCTACAAACGAGGCAATACGCTTATCCGAACCTCTCGGATTTTTTTCCGAAGTTCCCGTCTTGCCGCCTATACGGCAGCCCTTAACATACGCATTTTTTCCCGTTGCATTCGGATTTGATACAACCTTTTCCAAAATGTCTCTCATTTTTTCCGAGGTTTCCTCCGAAATTACCCTGTTCACAACCTCTGTATTGTAGCTTTTTACAATACCGCTGTCATTTCTTATTTCCTTTACAATTTGCGGTTTCATTCTTTCACCGCCGTTTATTACCGCCGAAATTGCCGTAATAAGCTGTATCGGCGTCACCTGAAATCCCTGTCCGAACGAACTTGTAGCAAGGTCAACCTCACTCATGCCGTTTTTATAATATATGCTTGAGCTTTCGCCCACAAGCTCTATATTCGTTTTTTCGGTAAGTCCGAACGCCGTAAAATACTCCATGAACTTATCTGCGCCGAGTCTTTCTCCAACCTCCATAAATACAGGGTTGCAGGAGTTCTGCACACCCTCGACAAATGTTTCGGGTCCGTGTCCCTGCTTGCTCGCACAGCTTATGTTTCTGTCAGCCACAATTTTAAAGCCCGGGCAGTAGAATTGGCTGTCAAGTTCCACAGCGTGTTCTTCAAGAGCCGCCGCAGCCGTAATTATTTTAAAGGTCGAGCCGGGTTCATATGAGTCCGAAATCGCCTTATTTCTCCACATTCTGTTTCTGAGCGCCGCAATGCGTTCGTCACTGAGCTTAAACGGATTCTCCGTAGGTTTCGGCGTTGCATCGGGGTCATCGGAAGTATTTTTTTCCGGCTCTTCAAACTGCATTACAAATTTATTGAACGCCTCAACGTCATACGGGTTATTGTCGTCAAAATCGGGTTTTGTCGACATAGCAAGAATTTCTCCCGTTTTGGGATTCATGATAATCCCCGCAGCACCCTCTTTAAGCTTGTTTTCCGTCACAGCCTTTTCAAGATGATTTTCAAGAAAATGCTGAATCGTTTCGTCAATCGTTAAAACAACGTCAGCACCCTTATGCTGTGCCGTCAGATATTCCGCCTGCTGGTCTTCAAGCGTTGTTCCGCTTGCAGTCTGATTCTGCTCAATGCTTCCGTCATCACCCGAAAGCTCATCATCAAACGTCAGCTCTATTCCCTGAAGTCCGTTATTGTCATATCCCGTAAAGCCGAGAATATGCGGCGCTATCGTAAACGGATAATAACGCTTTGAATCATCTTCAAAATATACGCCGTTAAATTTATCCGCAATTTCCTTATTTTCTTCCTTGTCCATCAGCTTTTTTACAGCCTCTGTCTCATCAACCGATATGCGCTTTTTCAAAACCTGATACCGATTGCTCTTTGTTAAATTCGCATATAATTTCTGATAATCAACGTCAAGTACCTGCGACAATTCCTTTGCTATAACCGCTGCGTCGCCCGATTCTTTCACGTCCTGCGGATTACACACAAGCGTGTTTGCCGATACGCTTTCCGCAAGCGTTTTTCCGTTTCTGTCGTAAATTTTACCTCTTGACGCCGTAATAATACTTGAACCCGTCTGCTGATTTTTTACCTTAACCGAAAGCTCCTCGCCTCTTATTATCTGCCAATACGCAAGCCTGACAACCAACAAGCCCATACATATAAGAACGATTATCAGCATAGGGAGTATCCTCTTTTTTATACTGTTCAACGACGGTGCCGACATCATGTCACCCCAATCCGAATCATTAACCGAAACCGTGCTTCAGCCGCTGATATATTTTTTTGCACTATTTTATTTTATGCTGAAAAACTCAACTATATTACCCGCAATTTTTCTGAACCAGTCACCGACCGCACTTCCTGCGTTCTCAACCTCGTCCGCCGTTTTTTCGGTCACATCGTCACGGCTGACATTTACATAAACCGTCTGATATTTTTCAGGACGTTTCATGCCCAGTCTTGTCGTTGCCTCTTCCTCAATAGTCGCAAGGTCTATTTTATGGTCGAGGTCGAAAGCCTTTTGGCTCGTTATTGCCTCTTCCTCGGCAAGCTGCTTTTCAAGCTGAGCAACCTCCGCTCTTGTCTCGTTCACCGCAACGAACCTTGAAACCATAAAGCCTGCCGCCAGAGATATAGTCACAATAGATGATATGTATCTTATATATTTAGTTCTGTCATGCTTATTACGCCGCGAAGGAGTATGCCTCTTTTGTGGTTTTTTCTTTTTTATCGGAACGTAATATTCCTCATCATACGCTAAATTACCGTATTCCACAATATTCTCCTTAAAACTACTCTATTAATACTTGATTTGTCAAAGCTTCTCCGCAACACGAAGCTTTGCGCTTTTTGACCTCGGGTTTTCTTCTTCCTCATGCTTTGACGGCAAAATCGGTTTTTTTGATACAAGCTTAATAACCGGCTTTTTTCCGCATACGCAAACGGGAAATTCTTTCGGGCATACACACCCCTTTGAAAGCTCTCCGAAGGCTCTTTTAACAATCCTGTCCTCCAAAGAATGGAACGTTATAACAGCCAGCCGTCCGCCCGGTTTCAGCACCGATATAAAATCACGCACCGCACCGTCAAGGATTTTTAATTCGCCGTTCACCTCAATTCTTATTGCCTGAAAAACACGCTTTGCTGGGTGTCCTCCGTCAAGCCGTGCCTTTTTCGGTATTGCCGCCTTTATAATATCGACAAGCTCGCCGGTTGTTTGTATCGGCTTTTCATTTCTGCGCCCGCATATAAATTCGGCAATCCGTTTTGACCACTTTTCTTCTCCGTAATCAAAAAACACTCTTGAAAGCTCGTCCTCCGAATATGTATTAACAAGCTCATAAGCCGAAAATCCGCCCTGCCTGTCCATACGCATATCAAGTGGAGCGTCCTGCATATACGAAAAACCTCTTTCCGCATTGTCAAGCTGATATGAACTGACGCCCAAATCAAGAACAGCGCCGTCCAATCCGTCTATATTCAAATCACTTAATATCCCTTTTATCCTTGAAAAATTGCTTTTCACCGCTGTTACTCTGCCGCCGAACGGTTTCAGTCTTTCCGTCGCCGCCGCAATTGCGTCAGCATCTTGGTCAATGCCAATCAGCCTGCACGTATCGTTCCGCATGAGTATCCCCTCCGAGTGACCGCCGCCGCCCAAAGTACCGTCCGCATATATGCCGTTATCCTTTATGTTCAGCGCATCTATGCTCTCCTCAAACAAAACGGAAATGTGTTTGAAATTTATATTACTTTTGTTTTCCAAAATAAATTTCCCTCCGCATCTCTCACGGTAAAACATTTTTACTCTGTTATTTTACCCCGACACAGAGAAAAACGCAAGTATTTTTTTCTCAAAAACCTTATACCCATGCCGTTTTTCGGCATTTTAAATTAAAAATTTCAATTTGGGTATTGTCAAAACCGAAAAAATAGGGTATAATTCATTTTGACAGGTTTTTTTTGGTAGTATATTTCGGTCATATTACACCGTTCATACACTACATATTGTATACCTTGTTATTATATCACATTTTTTTGAATTTGTGAATACATTTTTTAAAATTTATTTTCAGTTTTGTTACAAAAATTATTTTTTTGTAACCGGCATTTTTGGAGGATTATACACATGGATAATGAAAATACCATAAAAAAACAGCTTGCCGATGAATTTGCGATTGCACAGTGGCAGGTAGATAATACAATCGAGTTAATCGACGAGGGAAATACAATTCCTTTTATAGCACGGTACAGAAAGGAAAAAACAGGAACATTAAGCGACGATATACTCCGTGACTTTTTTGAGCGCTTGAATTATCTCCGCTCGCTCGAAGCAAAAAAAGAAGAAATATTACGCCTTATAGACGAGCAGGGCAGTCTGACAGACGAGATTTCATCGTCAATCACTTCTGCCGTTACACTTGCGGAGCTTGAAGATATATACCGCCCGTTCAGACCCAAGCGCCGCACAAGAGCCACAATTGCCAAAGAAAAGGGACTTGAACCGTTAGCCGAGCTTATTACGGCACAGGACGGAACGGACATCGTCACCGCCGCAGCCGAATATATAAGTGAGGAAAAAGGCGTTGCGGATATTGATGAAGCCATTCACGGAGCAATGGATATTATTGCCGAAAATATCAGCGACAATGCGGAATTCCGCAAGGATATAAGACATACAACGCTTGAAAAAGGTATAATCTGTTCAAAGGCAGTGAAAGAAGATGACAGCGTATATTCTCAGTATTACGACTATTCGGAAAGCGCCGCAAAAATCCCGACGCACAGACTTCTTGCGGTAAACAGAGGCGAAAAGGAAGGCTTTCTTTCGGTAAAGCTTGAAGTTGATGAAGAAATCATAATCAAATATCTCATAAAAAAGCTTGTTTCAAAAAAGCCGTCACCCGCCGCCGAATATATTAAGGAAGCCGCAGAGGACGCATACAAGCGTCTCATCGCTCCGTCAATCGAAACGGAAATAAGAAACCTGCTCACCGAAAACGCACAGGAGGCGTCAATAAAGGTATTCAACAAAAACCTTTCGGGACTTCTTTTGCAGCCGCCGATAAAGGGCAGCGTCGTTCTCGGGCTTGACCCCGGCTACAGAACAGGCTGTAAAATTGCCGTTGTTGACGATACGGGCAAGGTTCTCGATACAGGAATAGTATACTGTACACTTCCCAGCCATGACAAGGATAAGGCAAAAAAAATTCTAAAGGATATGATTAAGAGAAATCATGTCAATATAATTTCAATCGGAAACGGAACAGCGTCAAAGGAAAGCGAAATACTCGTTGCCGAGCTTATAAGCGAGCTTGACGAAAAGGTTTATTACATGATGACAAACGAGGCGGGAGCGTCGGTTTACAGTGCGTCAAAGCTTGCGGCAGAGGAATTTCCTCAATATGATGTGGCACTGCGCAGTGCCGTTTCAATTGCAAGACGTTTACAAGACCCGTTAGCCGAGCTTGTAAAAATCGACCCTAAATCAATCGGCGTCGGTCAGTATCAGCACGACATGAATCAAAAACGTCTGGGCGAGGCTCTGGGCGGAGTTGTCGAAAGTTGTGTAAACAGCGTAGGCGTGGATTTAAACACCGCCTCACCGTCACTTCTTTCATACATCGCAGGAGTAAACAAAACTGTTGCTAAAAACATCACTGTGTACCGTGAGGAAAACGGAAAATTCAAAACAAGAAAAGAGCTTTTAAAAGTTCCTAAATTAGGCGCAAAAGCATTTGAGCAATGTGCCGGATTTTTACGGATTGCAGACGGTGACAACGTTCTTGATAACACTTCCGTACACCCCGAAAGCTACAAAGCCGCAAAAGAGCTTCTGCAAATTCTCGGATATACCGAACAGGACGTTATTGACGGAAACATCTCTGATATAAAATCACGTATGAAGGATATGAGCGTAAGCGAGCTTTCGGAAAAACTCGGAATAGGCGGAATTACAATAGTGGATATTGTCGACAGCTTACTCAAAAAAGGACGTGACCCGCGCGAAGAGCTGCCGCAGCCCGTTCTGCGAAGTGATATACTGTCAATGGAGGATTTAAAGCCCGGCATGATTTTAAACGGTACGGTCAGGAATGTAATAGATTTCGGAGCATTTGTTGACATCGGTGTTCATCAGGACGGACTTGTTCATATTTCGCAGATATGCGACAGATACATCAAGCACCCGACAGACGTTTTATCGGTCGGCGACAGCGTTAAGGTAAAGATTCTTGATGTTGATACAAATAAAAAGCGTATTTCATTGACTATGAAAGAGGTGTAATTTCATGAATGTAATATCGTTTCCAAAACTAAATCTGACATTCAATATCAATCCCGTTGCATTCTCAATCGGGGCAAAGGATATATACTGGTATGCGCTTATTATTCTGACAGGTTTTTTCGCAGGCTGTCTGTTCGTGTATAATACCGCCGAAAAAAGAGGGCTTGAAAAAGACTGCGTATGGGATATATCACTCTACGGACTTATTTCGGGAATTATATTTGCAAGAATATATTACGTCATTTTCGCACTTGACGAGTTTAACAGCGTTTGGGATATGTTCAAAATCTGGAACGGCGGACTTGCTATATACGGCGGAATTATCGGTGCATTGATTTCAACGGCAATATACTGCAAATACAAAAAAATATCGTTCAAAAATGCGCTTGACGTATGCTGTCCCGGACTGTTTATCGGTCAGGCAATAGGACGGTTTGGAAATTTTGTAAACGCCGAGGTTTACGGGCTTAAAACAAACCTGCCGTGGGGCATGAGCATAAACGGTGCAGCGCCCGTTCATCCGCTGTTTTTATACGAATCTCTGTGGAATATTCTCGGGCTTATTCTGCTCGTCTTGTTCCGAGATAAGAAAACCGCAGACGGTCAGGTATTTGCATTTTATATTTTCTGGTATTCATTCGGGCGGCTGTTTCTTGAAGGAATGAGGAACACAAATTATATACTGTATCTGATTCCGAATGTACTCGGAATTTCGCAGGCGGTTGCACTGCTCGGAATTATAACGGGGATTTCAATATTTGCAATAGTAACAAAACGAAACAAAACGGCATGATAAACAATCATGCCGTTTTATTAATTCTACAAACTTACGCAAGCTTTGCAAGCTTTAAAGCCAACTGTGACTTCTTTCTTGCCGCTGTATTTTTATGCAGGATTCCCTGCTTAACGCCTCTGTCCAATTTCTTAACTGCATCGTTAAACAAAACTTTAGCGTTGTCTTTGTCAGCGGCTGTTACTGCGTCTTCAAACTTTTTAATAGCGGTTTTCAGCGCAGTTTTGTGCATTTGGTTTATCAAAGTCTTTTTCTTTGCTACCAAAACACGCTTTTTTGCCGATTTAATATTTGGCATACTAAACACCTCCACAAGATTTAATTATAACACCTTAATAGTATACACTATTTTGCGGTGAATTGCAAGTGTTTTTTTTCATTTTTTTCATTTTTTTCAAAGTAACATATTTTTTGCCTGTCATAAACGTATTTTTTATATAAAGTAACGATTAATTACTGTTCGTATTTTTCATAAACCGTACGCATATAATCCCTCGGCGAAAGCCCCGTTGACTTTTTAAATGCACTGCTGAAATAGGACTGTGATGAAAAACCGCACTCATACGCTATTTCCGCATGACTCATGTTCGTTGTCATCATCATATTTACCGCCTTTTTTATTCGCTTTTCGGTTATGTATTCGTGCGGAGTTTTTCCCGTTGCTTTTTTAAATCTGTTATGAAAATATATGGGGCTTAAAGACACGCTTTCCGCAATTTCGTCAAGGCTTATACTCCGCTGAAAATTATCGTTTATGAAATCCACTGCTTTCTCAATCAGCAAATCCCCCTTTGTTTTCAAGCCGTCTTTGAGAATATTTGCAGTATCAAGACGAATTGTATATATCAGCTCAAGCATTCTGCTTTGCAGTAAAACCGTATCAAATTCCAATCCAGTATCATATAAACGGCATAAATCCGAAAAGATTTTCCTGTACCGTTCGGGCTGTTTTGTTCTGAAATAGGTCGGCGCTTTTTTCAGTATGCCGCTTAAAAAGCCGTCCTCAAGAATCATATGTACATATAAACTCCTAAAGGGCAGCTGCGTATGACGCTGCTGCCCCGGTTTTGCACATATTATTAAATCTGTGGTTATATCTGTTTTTAAATCGTCCGTGAACGATATTCCGCCATTTTCAAGCGGCTGTTCGATTTCATACATCGAAACCTTTCTGTTTTTTGTAACAGTTCCGCTAAACACCGCCGACGCATCATAAACGCCCAGCGCAACGATTTCGGGTAAAACAATTTTATCCATTTTATATTGAAGTCTTTACAAGCATTCCCTTTTCGCTTGACTCAAATGCCGCTTCCATTACCTTTACAACTCTTAATGCCTGTTCGGGAGTTATCTTCAGCGGAGCAGTTCCGTCAAGTGCGTCTATAAGCTGCCAGTAAACAGGGTTCAGATTATCAACAACATCTGTCGGAGCGTGTATTGCAATCTCCTCAACGCTGTCCTCACTTCTGGGAGCCATTGTCTTTGAAGGTCCGACCTTGTTCTTTTTAATTTCAGCACCCCATGTATCTTCACGGCGCTTGCAGCGAACAACACGTCCTTCAGCCTCCCAGCCGTCTATCTGCAAGGTTCCGTCTTTGCCGAGAACATACCATCTCGGATGGCTTATAAAGTTATTGGTAGATACTTCGATATGCGCCGTTATTCCGTTTTCAAACGTCAGCATAAGGCGGAAGTTATCATCGACATCATCGTAATTTACTTTGTACATTTTACAGAACACTTCCGTAACCTTTGAATCGTACATATACATAAGCTGGTCGATAAGATGAACCCCCCAGTCAAGCATCATACCGCCACCCTGCGACTTTGTCGTACGCCAGCCGGCAGGAACTCCTCTTGAGCCTTCAACTCTTGATTCGATAACATAAACGTCACCCAAAAGTCCTGCCTCAACCGCTCTTTTCATAGCGACAAAATCCTTGTTTACACGTCTGTTCTGGTCTATTGCAAAAATCTTTCCCGTTTCATCTCTTACAGCCATGATTTCTTTCAGCTCATCAGATGTTATCGTAACAGGCTTTTCACACAGAACATTCTTGCCCGCACGCAGAGCCTCTATCGCAAAATCCTTATGTAAATCGTTCGGAACGGCAATCAGTACCAAATCAATATCCTCATCGGCAAGCAGCTCTTCTCTTGAAGAATAAGTTACAAGCCCAACGCTTTTGGCATACTCCACTCTTTCGGGATTTATATCATAAATACCCTTGACGTTTATTCTGTCAAGCTCTTTCGACTGGTTGAAATGGTGTGACGCCATTCCTCCGAATCCGATATATGCCATATTATAAACCTTATTCATTAAACCCACCACATTTCTCCTGCGTTTTCGTAAATCAATACATTCTTTAAGAAGTTTACAGCCTTTTCAAGACCTTCCTTCGGCGACATCAAGCCGTCCTCATGCTCAATGCTTATAGCACCGTCATAGCCTACTGCTTTCAATGTGCTTATCATGTTATTCCATGCGTCTGCATTATGACCGTAGCCTACCGTTCTGAACGACCAACTTCTGCCAAGAATATCCCCGTACGGTTTTGTATCGAGCACACCGTTTACGGCAGTGTTATGCTCGTCAATCTTTGTATCCTTTGCATGGAAGTGATAAATAGCGTCACCCAGATACTTGATTGCCTCGCACGGGTCGATTCCCTGCCAGTACAAATGGCTCGGGTCAAAGTTAGCGCCGATTATATCGCCTACAGCTTCTCTCAATTTCAGCAATGTATAAGGATTGTATACACAGAATCCGGGGTGCATCTCAAAAGCAATTCTCTTGATTCCGATTTCCTTTGCAAGAGCGGCAGTCTTTTTCCAATAAGGAATAAGAACCTCATTCCACTGCCAGTTCAGAATATCAATATATTCATTTGGCCATGCGCAGGTTACCCAGTTGGGGTTCTTTGAATCCTCACAGTCGCCCGGGCAGCCCGAAAAACCGATAATCGTATCAACGCCAAGCTCAACGGCAAGCTTCATTCCGGCAACAAAATCATCATGATACATCTTTGCCGTTTCCTTGTTCGGATGAATCGGGTTGCCGTGGCAGGCAAGAGCCGAAAGCTTCATATTGTATTTTTCAAGAAGTTTCTTTAAATTTTCTGTTTTTTCGGGATGTGCAAGATAGTCGGCAGCGTCCACGTGAGCCTTTCCGGGATAACCTCCCACGCCCATTTCAATGCTGTCAACTCCAAGGCTCGAAAGATAGCTTATTGCTTCCTCAAGTCCCATCTGACTTAAAACCGGTGACATTACACTTAAATTCATAATTATCAATTCCTTTCGTTATTTTCTGATTTTCTATAATTTTAATATACCACGCAGGGCAAGTCTTTTCAAGTTATATATTGACTTATAATAGAACAATTTTGACATTTTTGTTTAAATTCAGAGGGTTGTTGTTTACAACAGCAACCCTCATTTAAAAAGCTTATTTCGTTTCTCTTTTCGATTCCGCCGATTCCTTTGCCCACGGGCATTCAAGCTTGTCCGCACGGTATGTCGGAACCGCCCAGCGAACGGCATTTGTCAAAATTTTCTGCACATACTCGTTGTAGAATGTCGGGTTGCCCTCGTGTCCCGGCTGGAAATAGAATATTTTTCCGTTTCCTCTTGTAAACGTACAGCCGCTTCTGAACAGCTCGCCGCCTGCAAACCAACCCATGAATATTACATCGTCGGGATTCGGAATGTCAAAATGTTCGCCGTACATTTCTTCGGGGTCAAGCTCAAAATATTCGGGGATTCCCTGAGCAATCGGATGACCCGGCTTGCAGCACCATACTCTTTCTCTGTCACCGTCACGCCATTTTAAATTACACGTTGTACCCATCATTCTCTTAAAGATTTTTGAGTGGTGTCCCGAATGCATAACAATCAAACCCATTCCCTTCAAAATCTCCTGCTGAACTCTGTCAACAATTTCATCCGGTACTTCGTGGTGGTGCATATGCCCCCACCACATAAGAACATCGGTATCCGCAAGAACTTCTTCCGTAAGACCGCATTCGGGGTCGTCAAGAGTTGCCGTTCTTACCGTAATATCATCATTTGTTTCCAAAAATGACTTTACAAATCCGTGTATACCGTCGGGATATAATTTCTTTACGTGTTCGTCTGTCTTTTCATGACGAAATTCATTCCAAACCGTTACCTTAATCATTGAAAACTACCTCTTTTCCTGTTTTTGCACTTTCGTATATTGCTTCAAGTATTCTTGTTACAACAATCGCCTGCTCCGGCTTTACAACAGGCTCTCTGTCATAAAGCACCGCGTCAACCCACTGACGCGCCTCAACATCCTGCGGCGCTTCCGCAGCTCCGTCATAGAAATCAACACCCTCTGCACCAAGCGACGGCTTTAATGTTGTAAGCTTCCCGAAGTCGGTTGAATTTATTCTCAGTCCGTCCTCCATATCAGCGCCCGCCTTTGTACCGCAAAGAGTACATTTAGCTTCCTTAGAATCAAGCGTATTCAGTGCCCAGCTGCTTTCAAGCACGATTGTAGCGCCGTTTTCCATTTGAATAAACCCGAACGCCGAATCCTCAACCATATACTTTTTCGGGTCCCAGTCACCCCATGCGTTGCCTGTTTCTGTCTGGTCACCAAGCTTTTTGTAAACACTGCCCTTAACCGACTTCGGCTTATAGTTGTCCATGCACCAAAGAGTTAAATCAAGTGCGTGTGTTCCGATGTCGATTAACGGACCGCCGCCCTGCTCCTCTTCATCAAGGAACACGCCCCATGTAGGAACGGCTCTTCTTCTGACTGCATGAGCCTTTGCATAATAAATCTCACCCAAATCGCCTCTGTCGCACGCTTTTTTCATATATGTACTGTCGGGTCTGAAACGGTTCTGATAACCGATTGTCAACTTCTTGCCCGTCTTTTTTGCAGCGTCAAGCATAAGCTTTGCGTCCGCATATGTCTTTGCCATGGGCTTTTCGCACATTACATGACAGTCATGCTCAAGAGCGTAAACGCTTATCGGAGAATGTTCTCTGTTGGGCGTAAGAACATATACCATATCGAAATCATTGTTATCAATCATTTCCTTATAATCTGTGTAAACCTTTGCACCCTCAACTCCGTACTCCTCGGCAGCCTTCTTTGCTCTTTCCTCGATTATATCGCAGAATGCGATAATTTCAACTTCTTTAATTTTCTTTATCGCCGGAAGATGCTTTCCGTTGGCAATTCCGCCGCAGCCTACTACGCCTGCTTTTAAAACTTTTTCCATGGTTTTGTCTCCTTTTCTTATTAATCTGATAATTACAGTATATCATCATAATCTAAAAAATGATATAAAATTTTAACTGTATTATTGTAATTTTTTGCGATTTATTTACAAAAAACTATGGAAAAATATTTGAATATGTGATATAATGATAAAAACTTCATTTTCGGGAGGGATTTTATGCAGGCAGTATCGGAAGCAAAAACCACAAACGCCGAGGGCATACCGCTGAAATTTCAGGCAATGAAATTTTGCCACGATAAGGGTACATTCGGCTGCAATCCGCATTATCATTCGTACATAGAATTAATCTATTGTCTGACAGGCAGCTACAGAGTATGGCTTGATGATAAAAATTATACATTTTTTGCCGGCGACCTTCTTATTATAAGCTCAAACGAAATACACGAAATAGTATCTCTTGAGGACGGCGGCTCATATATAGTTGTAAAATTCGAGCCCGAAATACTGTACGATTCGTCCGTCGACTCGTTCGACGCAAAATATGTTTTTCCGTTCACGCTGAAAAATGCGTCACCGCAGAAGATTTTTACGCATAACGAGATATACTCCACAAGTATTCCCCGTCTTATGCACGATATATATGACGAATACCAACATCAGGAATACGGCTTTGAGCTTGCAATAAAATCGGATATATGTCAGGTATTTCTGCGCATACTCAGGCACTGGAATACTTCGGGAGTGCAAATGCCGCAGTCGGGGGCAGTATACAGCGAGCATATAAGAAATATAAAAAGGGTTCTTGACTATATCACTCTTCATCTGAGCGAGGAAATCACAGCCGAAACAATGGCAAAACAGGCTGGACTGAGCTATGCGTATTTTTCAAGGGTATTCAAAAAGCTTATGGGGCGCAGCTTTAACGATTATTTAAACTCGGTAAGAATAACGGAGGCGGAAAGACTTCTGATTGCTACGGATATGAGCATAACCGAAATTGCCGGTCATTCAGGCTTTTCGACAAGCAGTTATTTTATAAAGGTTTTTGAAAAGTATAAGCATACGTCGCCAACGCAGTTCAGAAATAATTTTAAAAAATAAATTTTTTCCAAAAAGCGCAACATTTTATATATTTGAGTTGTTACATATATAGAATTATTAAAATAAAAGAAAGGATGATTAACATGAAAAAAACACTAAGTATGCTGCTTGCAGCCTCAATGCTTCTTTCAACCACTGCATTTGCGGCAAAAACAGATGATATGCAAAGCATTTTATCTGACGTAAAAACACGAATCGGCGATACCGATAAATACACCGATTTTGACAGCTCATATTCGGAGGAGCACGGTCATAAGGTGTATTCGTTTGAATGGTCGGCAAAGGAGGAGGACGGTCTGCGCAGCTATATGCACATTTCCGTCAATGACAGCGGACTTATTACCGATTACTCACATTCATCAGATTACGGTGATTCAAAAGCCACCATCAACAGAATGAGCAATGATGCCGCTGCCAAAAAGGCAAAGGAGCTTATTGACAAATTAAATCCGCAATTTAAGGATAAATTTGAAATCATCAACACGGACGAAACCGAAAGTCTAAGAGGAAACGGCTATAATTTTGACATTCAGCGTATTGAAAACGGTATTCCCGTATACGGCGAGGGCGGTTATTTATCCGTTTCCGCAGATGCGTCCGAAATAAATTATTTCAACATTAATTATACGGAGGGGCTGTCTTTCCCGTCGGCGGACGGAATAATAGATAAATCGGCGGCGCAAAAACAGTTTGCCGAAAAAATCGGTATGGAATTATCGTACAAAACCGATTATGATTATGAGACAAGAACAAGAACACCTTATCTTTCATATTCGCCAAAATACGCATTTGAAAAATACATAGACGCAAAAACAGGCGAGGTTATTGAGCCGGAGTATGCCGAAAGACCTATGTACAGCGGTCGTTCGGAGTCCTTAATGGATTCAAGCGGCGGCGGAAACAGCAAGGGTTTCTCGGAGGCGGAAATTAAAGAGATTGAAAAGATAGAAAATATCATAACTCCCAAGCAGGCAGAAAACGCAATTCGTTCGTGCAATGTTCTTACTCTTGCAAAGGACGCACAGCTTAATTCAATATCTCTGAACAAGGACAGCTTTGACGAAAACGGTTATTCATACAATATGAGATTTAAAAAAGATGATATATTCTCATCGGCAATCGTTAATGCGGCTGACGGGAGCATCGTTTCATGGTCAGCATGTGGAAATTACGACCCCGACAAGAAAGAAAAATACAATCATGAAACGGCAAAGGCTCTTGCCGACAATGCGCTGAAAGTATTAATCGGCAATGAAATCAGTTCAGGAGAATACAAGCTTGACGAGGATTGCGACAACTGTTATTACTCATATACACGCTATATAAATGATATTCCTTATGATGATAATAAAATTACTATCGGCGTTGACCTTGTAACGGGCGAAATATCACACTTCAATATAAGCAAATACAATCTTGATTTCCCGTCACCCGATGGTGTATTGGACGCAAATCAAGCGTCAGACGCATTGTTTAAGCATACGGAATACAGACCGATATATTATCCGTGTGCAAGCGATTCCAAAAAAGGATATAACGACAAGGCGGAGCTTGTATACGCCTTAGACGAATATCCAGAGCTTGACGCATTCACGGGTGAGCCGAAAATTGAAGAAACCGCAAAAATACCCGAATATACGGACATTTCGGGACACTATGCCGAAAATGCGGTAAATACGCTCCGTAATTTCGGAATCGGATTTGCTGCGGCTGAATTTAAACCCGATGAAAGCATTACACAAAAAGACTTTATCGCACTGGTTGTTTCGGCGCTGAAATACAACAGAGACGTTGTTATAACAGATGATTTCGATTATTCGGATATATACAGAGATGCAATCCGCAGCGGCATTATCTCAAAGGGCGAAAAAGACGAAACTTCTTCCGTTACACGCGAAAAAGCCGCAGTTTACTTTATAAATACTCTCGGCTTGGGCGAAGTTGCGTCATTTGACAGTATTTATAACTGTCCGTTTACCGATGTTTCGGCAAACAAGGGATATATCAGTATCCTTTCCGCTATGAAGGTTCTTAACGGCAGCGGCGACGGAACATTTAATCCCGACGGTCAGCTCACAAGAGGAGCCGCAATGATAATGATATACAATTATTTGTCAAGATAATATTAAGGGGCTGAACACAGCCCCTTTTTTTTGTTGACATTTTGACAATATCCTGTTATAATGGTATTTATAGCAAAAACAAAACGAGACGAGGAATTGAGAAATGTTTGATAAATTGGATTCACTGGAAGAGCGCTTTGCGCTGGTTTCCGAAAAAATAAGCGACCCTGAGGTTATTGCAGACCAAAATTCATGGCGCAAATACTGCAAGGAACATTCTGACCTTACGCCTATTGTAAACAAATATAAAGAATACAAAGACGCAAAGCAGACGATTGCCGATGATAAGGAAATGCTTGAAGCAGGTCAGGAAAAGGAATTTGAAGATATGATAAAATCAGAGCTTGCCGATGCCGAGGCGGCTCTTGAAAAAGCCGCAGAAGAATTAAAGATTCTGCTTTTGCCGAAAGACCCCAACGATGATAAAAACGTTATCGTGGAAATCCGCGGCGGAACGGGCGGCGAAGAGGCGGCATTATTCGCTGCCGATTTAATGCGTATGTATTCAATGTACGCCGAGACAAAGCACTGGAAACTTGACGTTCTTAATTCAAGTCCCACCGACATCGGCGGTTATAAGGAGGTTTGTTTCTCCATTGAGGGGCAGGGCGCATACAGCCGTCTGAAATTTGAAAGCGGAGTTCATCGTGTACAGCGTGTTCCCGAAACGGAATCGGGCGGACGTATACATACATCTGCCGTAACCGTAGCGGTTTTGCCCGAGGTTGAAGAAGTCGAAGTTGATATAAACCCGAACGATTTAAGAATAGATGTATTCCGTGCCGGAGGTCCCGGCGGTCAGTGCGTAAACACCACCGACTCCGCCGTTCGTATAACACATATTCCGACAGGCATAGTCGTTTCATGCCAGGACGAAAAATCACAGCACAAAAACAAGGATAAAGCAATGAAAATCCTGCGTTCGAGAATTTATGACGTTATGGAGGCTCAGCGCAATAAGGAAATTGCCGACGAAAGAAAATCACAGGTAGGTTCGGGTGACAGAAGTGAAAGAATAAGAACTTATAATTTTCCGCAGGGCAGAGTTACAGACCACCGCATAAATCTTACGCTTTACAAGCTTGAACAGATACTTGACGGAAATCTGGACGAAATCATTGACGCACTTATTACGGCAGACCAAGCGGCAAAGCTGTCTCAAGCGGAATAAAAGTAAATATTTTTTTAACATTCTTCGATATTTATTGACAACTGCGCCAATCAATACTACAATTAACAGTGTAATCAAAATCATGAAACGGAATGAGTTTATATGCCTTTAAAAATAAAACCAATCAAGAGATTACATCTGAAAAACAAAAAACAGCTTTTGTTCGGAGCGGTTATTGCAGTTGCCGCCGTCATTGCACTTGCGGCTGTCCTTACAAAAACAACCGACAACGGCGGAGATTTTTCTCCCGATATTATCGGAGACAGAGATTACCCGTCAAGGTTTTATCATTATACAAGCTTTAACGAGGACCCCAAGGGAAAAATAAAACTTAGCTGGAAAAGAAATAAAATACGATTAGAGGGCGATTCTGCCGAATCAAAAATACTTGTCAAGTTTTATCCTATAACGCTTGGCGAGAAAGACAGAAAAATTGAATACAAATCTTCAGACGACAGCATAGCTACGGTTGACGAACACGGCAATATAAAAGCACACAAGCCCGGGAATGTCCGTATAAGCGCAAAGCTTTTGAAAACAGGGCAAACAGAATATGCCGATTTGGAAATCATTCGCCCCGTAACAGGTATATTATTGAAAAAAAACACCATAAATATGAACATTTCGGACGCATGGCAGAGGCTTGAGGCTGAGATTTACCCTGCCGACGCAACTGATAAAACAGTAAAATGGAAATCAAAAAATACAAAAGTCGTAACAATTGACGACAACGGAACCTTAAAGCCTGTCGGAATCGGAATGACGGAAGTAACAGCAACATCGCAGGACGGCAGTTTTACAGCCAAATGCTTTGTAAACGTAATAAATAAGGTTATTGACGTTGAATCGGTCACAATTCAAAACAAGGGCAGCGAACGCATGGCAGTAGGCGAAAGCATGAACATGATAGCGTCAATTTTACCGTCCAATGCAAAGAACAAGATTGTTTCGTGGTCAAGCAGCAACCAAAAAGTTGCAAGCATATCAAAAACAGGAAAAATAAAAGCACTTGCAGAGGGGAACACTGACATTACCGTAAAATCAGCAAACGGAAAAACAGACATTATGAAGCTTACGGTTGAAAAAAGCGCAAGACAGAGCGCTCTTGATTTAACCGACAAAGTTACTTCATCACAGAATATACCGACTGACATTCTCGGCAATACGTATGTAAACTCGGGTACGGGTTCAAGTTCATCATCTGTAACAAACGGTGGTGTTACTTACACAAGCTATAACATTACACTTGATTCGTTTGCAACACTCCAAATGGGATTGTATCCGCCGCCGAAAATCTGGAAGGGCGGTGCGGTATCTGCAACAAAGGAAGAAACAATGGAATATATGAATCCCGAAAGCTATTATACGGGAGCATATAAATATCAGTTCCTTGATTTGTCACATTCAAACGGGGTAAGCGCAGATGATTTGAACAGATTCCTTCAAGGAAAGGGTATACTTTCGGGCATGGGTCAGGCTTTCGTCGACGCAGCAAAGGAATATAATATAAGTGAAGTATATCTTGTTGCTCATGCGTGTCTTGAAACAGGCAACGGCACATCAACGCTTTCCAACGGAGTTGATTTCAACGGAACTACGGTTTATAATATGTTCGGTATCGGTGCATATGACGACAGCGCTTTGTATTCAGGCTCAAAGAGAGCATATGAAAAGGGCTGGACCAGTCCCGAAACGGCAATCAAGGGCGGTGCGGCATGGATAAGCGAATGGTACATCAACGCATCATCGTCAAGACAGAATACACTGTATAAAATGCTTTGGAATCCCGAAACGCCGGGCGAACACCAATACGCAACAGATATAGGCTGGGCTGTTAAGCAAGCAATAAATATTGAAAAGATTTTTTCAAACTTCCCTGACGCAGTACTTTCATACGATGTACCTGTATACATGGGACAGACAGCAATCACATTACAATAAACCTCAAGGGAGCTTTACGCTCCCTTTTATTTTTGCATAAAAAAACGCAGACCGCACGCTTTATGCCATAACTGAATTTATCAATACTGTACTTTCCAAAAAGAAACCAATGTATTCGGTATTCAACAAGCTATAGATTTCACAAAATTCAAATTTTTGAACCGTACATGAAATTAACTATCAGCGTATAGATATACCAATCAGTCACAAAAAGGGTTGCTGTGTCAGCACAGCAACCCTTTAAATTATTTTTTCAAGCTCATTCTGAACTCCTTACTGTTCACCCGTATCTCTGCCTCAGGATTTATGCGCTGTATAAATTGCAGCACTCTTGAAACATCTCTTGCCGAAAACTTCACAATCGGCATATAATAACATTCTCCGTCAAAGGTTGATATATATATCAAATCCATACTCTGTACAGTTTTTTTCTGATAATAGTCCTTTGAGCGTTCCAGCGGCTCAAGATTTATCTTAAAGGCTTCATTATCCTCACCGCAGCGCTTTATAAAATTCTTAGTACCGATTAATACCGTTGCAATATCCTCAATCGGAATCTTTATAAGCTTTGTTCTTGCCGGAATAAATTCACGCAGAAATTTAATTCTGCAATCTGCCGCATACGGCAGAAAATCGTTTACCCAATTTTTCATATAAACATACTTTTTATCGGTTGCTATATATGTCGGATAAACCGAATTAACTCTTATAATAACATATGTCAGTGCGAGTATAAGCGCAATAAGCCAGAATATTCCCCAGAGAACCTTTCCGCTTATAAAATCTATAATAAGCATTACTGCCGATAAAACTGACAGTACACTCAAAAGTCCAATCATTATACCGCTGCGGTTGCGATAAGATTTATTAGTACACGCCTTTGCCGCATATGTCTTATTTTTCATTTTAATCTCCATTCCGCCGTGTAAATCGGCATAAATCTGATACAGATAAAGCAAGCCGCACAAAACCTAAATTAATATGTTCAAGTACTTGGCTTTAAGATGAAATGCAACGCTTATTTTCTTCTAAATTTAAAACGGAAAAGAAGCAAGCAGGTCGCCCGTTGTCAAGCCGCTGACATATACTGATATTTCAAGTGCTTGACTTCGGGATGAGATGCAACGCTTATTTTCTTCTAAATTTAAAACGGAAAAGAAGCAAGCAGGTCGCCCGTTGTCAAGCCGCCGACATATACTGATATTTCAAGTGCTTGACTTCGGGATGAGATACGCCGCTTATTTTTCGTGTTGATTAGTATACACGTCTTGCTCCGCAATACTCCTTCGCATAATATGCCTCATTAAGCGAGCTTATTTTTACAACGTCTCCCGTATGAGGCGCATGTATAAATTCATCATTTCCGATATATATTCCGACATGATGAACATCTCCGTTATTGGCAAAGAATACCAAATCGCCCGGTGCAAGTTCACTTCTTGTAACAGCCGTTCCGTCGTTAATCTGTGTATAGGTTACACGCGATACCTGTATTCTCAACGAATTTAAAACATACTGTACCAGTCCGGAGCAGTCAAAGCCGGCAGGGGTTGAGCCGCCCCATACATAAGGAACTCCCATATACTGCTTAGCTTTTTCAACTATTGCAGTTCCCTTTTCGCTTGCCTTAACCCTTGGCGTTGTGTCTCCGGTTGTGTATTCGGGTTTATCACGGTACTGCGCCAAATTTCTGTATGCCTTTGTTGACTTTACCTGTTTTTGAATTATTTTTTTCTTTTTAACAGTTTTTCCGTTTTCTTCCACATCTACAAGTTCTTCATCATAGAAGTATAGAACTCCGAGTGAAGAATCTTCATAGACAAAGTAATATTTATCATCTTTATCAAGAATAAACTCATTTATAACCGGCTCAGGCATTGTAATATGAACATTTATCATATCCTGCGCCTTTTCCACTATCGTACCGCGGCGCAAAGCCGTAACATAAACATAATAGTCGCCCGGGTCAACGCCTCGTATAATCGCCGAATTTTCGTCCTCTACAATTGTACTTACAACCAATTCACCGTCCGAATTATATACGTCTACATAAAAATCATGGTACAGTTCGCTGTTCCACTGTAATGCTATGTAATCGTTATCGGTTGTGTATTCCTTGTCCGACGACGGCCCTATAATCGAAATACCCGTTTCGTATGCCGAACCGTAGCTTACAAACTGTTCTTCGGACGGAAACTCTTCTCCGTCAGGCGCAACGGAGCTTAATTTAACCGTATAATCCTTTCCTTCCGTCAGCAGGTCTGCCGGAACGGAAACCGATGTATCTTTAGTTGTGATATAGCTGTTTACAGCATATGCCTGTTCTTCAATGTCATAAACCTCAAGATGATACTTATCCGCCGTCTTTTCCTTTAGGTCAAGAACAATATCATCACCTGCGCCATATTCGTCAGGCATAATTTCTTCAAGCTGCGGTTCCGAATCCACATTTATCGGTTCACTTGGCTTTTCCTTCTCTTCATTTTCAGCCTTTACGGACGGAAGAAAACCAAAAAGCTTATCCGTTTTACTAACCTGTTCAACATCTCTTCTTATCCTTGTGGATTCATCAACAACAAATGATGCGTAAAGTACACTGTCATTAAGAGGAGCGCTTACACCCGCTGCGGTATTTTCCTTATAATCCGCCGTAAGCAGCTCACTGTGTTCCTTTACGAGTTTTTTATAAATCGCAAAAATGTCATATCCGCTTTGCTGATATGCGTCATCGGAAGTTCCGCCTCCGGCAAAATCAGCCGAACGCAGCCATGCAGTATCGGCAAGCTCTTCACTGAATGTATATGTTTTCAAACCATGCTTTGTTCTGTATGCGTTTACAATGTCTAAAAGCTCACGGCTTCTCAGTTTATTTATTTCAGATGAATCCTCCTGACCCTCCGAACGCGGATTATATAAAACGGAATCAATTTTACCGTCTCCGTCCTCCGTAAATTTCAGATTGCCGACGGTTTCTGCTGATGAAAAATCATCGCCGCTCTTTACACCGTTATATTCAAAGCTATCCGAGTTTGTATACAATGCGCATACCCTGTCGCCCTCAACTCCGACCATAACAAACTTACTGTAATCGGCATCATATACATACCAGTCAAACCCGAAATCCGACTTGTCTATACGATTCGGCTCGCCCAGAGTCTCCGTAATTTTTGATACATGAGAGCCCATAGTAACGGGTATGTCATTAACCGTGATTGTCGTCTCCTGAATGAAATAATCATAAACCAAATCTACAAGAATACGGCAGCTATCCCATGTCAGAGCTTTATCAGGCTCTGTTGCCGCTGTATTAGATATTATACCTTGCTTAATCATAAAAGCATAAGCAAGTCTGTTTTCTTCATCTATGTATGCGTTATCATAACAATTGTTAAGTATATCATCTGCTTCTTCTTCAGAAATGGCATATGTGCCGTCATAATTAATAATGGTTTTGTACAGAATGGTCATAACGTCCTGCTTGCTGACCTCTGCTGCTTTTGCGGCAGTTTCTGTTTCATCAAGATTGACATATCCCAGAACAACCGATTTAAGAAGGTGTTCGTCTATGCCTTTATCGGTAAGCGGTGCCGGTATTTCAACTTCCGAATGCTGAAGCTTTTCATATAAAGCAACTGCTTGGTCAAGTACGTCTGACCCCGAAAGCTTTGCATCACCATCCGCTGCAAGTGAGCCTGTTCCGCCCGACGCAAGTAATGCGATTACTATAAGCGCACCAAGCTTAGGCATAACCTTTTTCATGCTTATCCGTCCTTTCCGAAATTAATATAGCTGATAATTCCGTTCACAAAACCCTGCTTTCAATTATACAACCCAGAATTATATACCTTATTATTATATCAGATAATTTCAGATATGTCTATAGTTTTTTATGAATTTTTTGTAACAATTTTTTATCTTGACAATGATTTTACCGCAAAAAACTTTCTGTAAAAGTCCTCCCCCTACTGTATTGTCAGCCGTTCTTTCAGTTTTTCATAACTCCCATATTTCCTCCGTAATATTCGGGTACTTTTCCCGAGGTAACATTTTCTATTATCGGTATATCCGTTGTAACCGTTTCGCTTTCATTCATCAAAAAACCTCTGTACGTTACATCAACCGATATTTTCAGATACATCGTATGCTTTACAAAATTTATTCCTGCGTCCTCAAAGCTGTCCTCAAAATTTGCTTCAATGGTTCTGTGCGGAGATATTTTTACGGGAATACTCGGTCCGAGTCCGTTCAATATATAAATTTTTGAAACACTTCCGAGCGGAATTTTTACCGTTTCGCTTTCATTCAGCGATTTGCCGAGCGTATTTATAATCTGAGATTTAAGCCTGTTTATCCGTGAAGTGTTGCTGATAAATGTGTCACCGTCAACCGTATAAAAATCTTCGCTGCCATAATCCTGTAAGATTTTGTCCATATCTTTATGTATCGTTTCGACAACAACCCTGTTCGCCGCCTCTTTCGCCGCCGAAATAAAAGACGGCTGCAATCTCGTCAATACAAAATATGCGCAAAAAGCAAAAACCGCCAATACAATAATCCAACGTCTGCGGTGTCCTCCCGAAAGTCCCATACGCATAAAAAATCACCTCACGGTATACTATGCCGCAAGGTGATTTCATGTGATTTATCTGCTCTTTGTATTGATTTCTTCCGTTATTTTTGCAATAAACTCATCTACCGTCATACTTCCCAAATCTCCGCCTTTTCTGGAACGAACGGAAACTACGCCGTTTTCAATATCCTTGTCGCCCGCAACAAGCATATACGGAACTTTTTCAAGCTGTGCCTCACGCAGTTTATATCCGAGCTTTTCGCTCCTGTCGTCAAGCTCCGTACGTATAACACCTGCGTCCGCAAGCTTTCTCTTTATTTCCTCCATATACTCTATATGTCTGTCGGCTATCGGCAAAAGCTTAACCTGTACGGGGGCGAGCCATGTCGGAAATGCTCCCGCATACTTTTCAATAAGCAATGCAAGCGTTCTTTCATAGCAGCCGATTGACGTTCTGTGAATAATATACGGATTTTTCTTTGTACCATCCTTATCTGTGTACTCCATGCCGAATTTCTCGGCAAGCATCTGGTCAATCTGAATTGTTATGAGCGTATCCTCCTTGCCGTGAACATTCTTAATCTGAATGTCAAGCTTAGGTCCGTAGAATGCCGCCTCGCCTATACCTATCTTATAGTCAAGACCTATATCGTCAAGAATGGTTTTCATAACGCCCTGTGCCTCGTCCCACTGCTCCTTTGTTCCGATATATTTCTCCGTATCTTCGGGGTCCCACTGCGAGAATCTATAGCTTACGTCCTCGCGCAAGCCAAGAGTATCAAGCATGAAATTGGTAAGCTCAAGACACTTTCTGAACTCATCTTCAAGCTGGTCGGGCGTACACATCAAATGTCCCTCGGAAATTGTAAACTGACGTACTCTTATAAGCCCGTGCATTTCGCCCGACGCTTCATTTCTGAACAGCGTTGACGTTTCGGCAAGTCTCATCGGCAAATCTCTGTATGAGCGTCCTCTGTTCAGGAATACCTGATACTGGAACGGGCATGTCATAGGACGCAGTGCAAATACCTCCTTATCACTTTCCGGGTCGCCGAATACAAACATTCCGTCAAGATAATGATCCCAATGACCCGATATTTTATATAAGTCACTCTTTGCCATAAGCGGAGTTTTGGTAAGCTGCCAGCCTCTTTTTTGCTCCTCGTCCTCAACGAATCTCTGCAGGGTCTGGATAACTCTTGCGCCCTTCGGCAAAAGTATCGGCAGTCCCTGACCTATGCAATCGCTTGTTGTAAATAATTCAAGCTCACGTCCAAGCTTGTTATGATCTCTCCTTTTTGCTTCTTCAAGCGCCTCAAGGTGTGCATTTAAATCGTCTTTATTTGTAAATGCCGTACCGTAAATTCTTTGCAGCATTTTATTTTTTTCGTTTCCTCTCCAGTATGCTCCCGTTGCACTGAGCAGCTTGAACGCTTTTACCTTTGAAGTATAATTTACGTGCGGTCCGGCGCACAAATCCGTAAATTCGCCCTGCTTATAGAACGAAATTGTTTCGCCCTCCGGCAATTCGTTTATAAGCTCGGTTTTATACGGTTCATCTTTCATAAGCTCCAGAGCCTCGGCTCTGGGCAGCTCAAAGCGCTCAACCTTTAAATTCTCCTTTGCAATCTTTTTCATTTCCTTTTCGATTGCTTCCAAATCCTCGGTTGTAAACGTATGCTCTGTATCAAAATCGTAATAGAAACCCGTGTCAATCGCAGGTCCTATTGCAAGCTTAACATCAGGATACAGTCTTTTTACCGCCTGCGCAAGTACGTGAGACGCCGTATGGC
>CAKSGG010000027.1 GCA_934454215.1 uncultured Clostridia bacterium | reverse complement strand
ATTCAGCAGCGAAACGGCGGAATCGGAGGAGTTTACTCTTGTTGACGGCAGTGCGGTTAAAGAAAAGACAGATAAAATCAAGTCGGATATAAATACGACAGAGGAACTGTACAACTATCTGATACAGGACGAGGAGCTTTGCAGGGCGCTTGGTATCGACCTTAAAAACAGTGATTTTAAGGGATTAAGCGACTCAAATCAAAGCGCTGTATTGAAGAAAATACTTGACGATATAAAGGCTGATAAAATAAGCGACATTCCTTCCGATTTTGAAACAACGGTTAATGAGAAGAAAAAAGAGGAAACGACCGCAAAGGCAATAAATGAAGTAAACTCGGCAAAGGCATCGACGTTATCGGGAGTACTCGGAAATTACAAGGAAGAATTTTCAATCAGTGATGAGCTGTGGCAGAAATATCAGAATATGGGTACTAAAATATCTGACGTAAATACGGAGTTCTTAAATATGGGAAAAATATCAAATGCTTCCGATGTTGCATCAAGACTGGATAAATGTATCGAAACGGTCAAAAACAGAAAGACAAACAATACACCGAGCGGAGGAACAAGCGTTTCGGGCAGCGGCGGCGGAAGAGGCAATTCGGCGATTGATTACACCATGACACAAAATCCGCCCGATAAAAAGGACGATACGGAAACAGTTAAATTTGCCGATGTAGATGATTCACACTGGGCAAAAGCTGCGATTGACAGTCTTGCAAAGCTTAAAATTGTTTCCGGCATGGGTGACGGAATATTTGAGCCTGATACGAATGTTACGCACGAGCAGTTTATAAAAATGCTTATGGCTGCGATTGGTGCGGATATTGACGGCGGCAAATCGAGTTTTACCGACCTGAAAGAGGACGGCTGGTATTACCCGTATATCGCAAAGGCTGAGGAAATCGGCTTGGTTAAGGGAAATGACGGAATTTTCGGTCTGAACAGCGATATAACAAGACAGGATGCTGCGGTATTTTTATACAGAGCGGCGCAGTACAAAAATATTACGCTGAATGAAGAAAGCGATAATATTATATTTGATGATTTTGACGATATTTCCGATTATGCCGTTGAGGCAATTAAGGCAATGAACGCAAACGGAATTATAAACGGTATGGATAATAACCGTTTTGAAAGTCATAATCCGTGTACACGAGCTATGGCTGCAAAGATGATTTACGGATTGTTACAGCTTAACGAAAAAGAATAAGCGGGAGGATTTTGGAATGAATAAAAAAACAAGATTAATTGCTGCAATATTATCAATTGCGTGTATACTCTCATCATTTTGTGCATTTGCGGAAAATGATAATGAGGAAATAAACGGCGGCATAAAAAATGAAGAAATACTTGCGTCAATGAAAGAGGAATTTGAGCTTGCGGAATATCTGAACGTATTTACGGCAGACGACAGCACCGATTTGACGGGCGCTGTGACAAAGCATGAATATGTAAGCGCCTTACTGAAATTGTTCGGATTTGCGGGTACGGAAAATTCGGAGGTTGAATTTCCAGACATAAAAAAGGACGCAGACTATTATTCCGATATGGTTACCGCATATTCTCTCGGTATAATCGAGGGGGACGACAACGGAAAATATGCGCCCGAGGGGGGTGTCACAATAGATACCGCCGCAAAAATGCTCGTAACCTCAATGGGAGGTTTCTATCGGGATTTTGCGATAGTCGGCGGAGGATTTCCCGAGGGCTATAAAAAAATGCTCAACAGCATGAACGCATTGAAAAATGTAAAAACTTCTGACGGGTATTTGACATATGCCGGTATGGTGCAGGTTTTTTATAACACGCTGTTTGCAAAAACATATACGGTATCAGGCGATGGACGAACGATAAAGGAAAGCGACGAAACGTTTCTTGAAAGAATGTATAATATAAAGCGCTACAGAGGAATTGTTACCTCAAACAGCTATTTTAAACAGATTGAAGAGGGAATAAGCTCCGACGGCTTTATAGAAATTGACGGCGTAAGATACAAATACGGAAATGCCGATGAAGAAATTGTCGGTCAGCAGGTATATTACTATGTAAAATATGAGGACAGATATTCAACCGTTAATGACGGTGAGGTTATAATTTTAAATCCGATAGAAGGCAAAAACAGCATTTTGAACATTGCCGATGAAGAAATAAAAGATGACAGCACCATGCAAAGAGTAAATTATGTCCGTGATAAGGAAAACAAGGTCAGAAGCGCCAAAATAAGCAGCGATGCGGTATTTTACTATAACGGAAAAGTATGCTTTGCAATGACCGATGCGGATATGATGCCCGAAATCGGCAGAATAAGGCTTGTTGACAATAATGATGACGGTGTCTATGAATATGTATTCGTGTACTGCTACGAGGAGCATCTTGCGGAAATGTCAAGCATGGGCAAAATCAGCGACAAATACACAAGCTGGACATTTTACGATAATGATTCAAGATACAAAATATTCAGAAACAATATTGAAATAACCGCCGATTTTATCGGAGAATGGGACGTTCTCAGAGTTATGAAATTCAAGGACGAGGACAGAGGCATCATTGAGGTAAGCAGTGACGAAGTGACAGGTAAAATCACAGGCATAACAAACGATACCGTAACTATTGACAATATCGAGTATGATTTGTCAAAGCTGTATATTAAAGCAATACAGGACGACAGCTTTTACGTTAAAAAGCTTGAGGGAGGCTACAGCGGAATTTTCGCAACCGACGGCCGCGGTAAAATTACGGGCGTAAAGACAATGAAAGCGGGAGATTATGACTATGCGTTTCTTGTTAAAGCGTATAACGAAACCTCCGAGCAAAAGACATACTTAAAGCTTTACGGAATGTACGGAATCATGAAAAAAATTCCTCTTGTACGCAAGGTACAGATTGATAATGAAAAATACATTACAACCGATGAAGTACCGTCCGCACTGCGTGATGTAAACGGAAAAACAATCAATAAGCTGATAAAATACATAGCAAACAGTAAGGGTGAAATAACAAAAATCGAGCTTCCGGCAGACAGAACCGCCGAGGGCTACAGCCGAGGCGAGTTCTCGCTTGATTATTCATACAGTGCGGCATCGGGATATTTTCCGTATAATTTGCAGGACTATACAATTGCGGGATACAGAGTATCACAGGCGCAGATAACACCGTTTTTCTACATTCCGGCAGATATGTCAGATGACGACAGCTATCAGTTTTTTGACGCACAAAAGGACTTCTGGAATCTGAACAAGGATGTAAACATAGAAGTATATGATTCCGAAAAATATGTCGAAGACTATAGTCTGAAAAGAGCGGGCGCAATTGTAGCATATCAAAGAAAAGCGCTTAATCAGCCATCAAACCCATATAACCCGTCCTATGTGTGGAGCAATGACCTGCCTTATGTTATTACTTCGACGCGTCAGGCAATAAATGACGACGGCGAGCTTGAAACAATAGTTGAAGCATATAAGGATTCGACAAATATGATTATGGCAACGTTAAGATTTGCGGATAAAACATATAACTGCGATACGAAAAATATATACGGCGGAGGAAATAAAAAGCCCGAGGATTTAAAGGTCGGAGATGTTATCAGAATCAAATATGAAAATGATTATGCCGCCGATAAAAGGGTAAAATGGTTTGTGGTTCAGGCAAGCGTTGACAAATACACAGACCCGAATCTTGAATATTCCGCAAGCTACAGTACAACGGACGGAATAAATCCGAACGATAACCAGTATAAGGTTCTGCTCGGGACTGTTATATATGCAGCCGATTATGAATTTATATGGAAAACAAAAAATGCTTTGGATGAGGATAAATTTCATGCTGTGGTTGTAGGATATGCTCAAACGGGAAGTGTGTTTATTTACGACAAGGCACTGAAAAAGATTACTGTCGGAACAAGAAAAACACTTGTAAAAGGACAAAGAGCGGTAATGTGCGGCGGGTTTTCGCAGCAATTCGGAACATGCGTAATTGTTAAGGAGTGATTGTGAATGAAAAAAACAAAAAAATTTATATCCGCCTTATTGTCGGGAATAATCATTTGCGGAATGTTTCCGGTTTTTACGCACACAGCTTTTGCGGCTGCCGAAAACATGATTGGAGTACAAACTCAAAATGAGGGTATGACGGCAGTCCCCGCACCGGGCAATGTTGTAATAGACGGAGATTTAAGCGAATGGGACTGGTCGGGCAGAATAAGAATGTTTGCGGATATTTCATTTGAAAATACATATTCAAATGAAACTGCGGTAATGTATGACGATGATTATTATTACGTCGGCTTTAAGGTAAAAGATCCTACCCCTATGGAAAACCCGTTTGACCCCGAAAAAGAGGGAACATGGATATGGAAAAAGGACTGTGTGCAGCTCAGATTTATTACCGATAAGGTAATGTGGTGTACGTTTGCATATAACAACGTCAGGAATTGTTCAATGCTTCTTCAGGATTACTGGGTTGATGATAATAACGGCGGTAATGAGGTAGACTCAATTATCTACTATTCAAATGCTTACGATACAAAGCTTACCAATCATAAAATAATCAAGCTTAATCCGAGAGTTGTTGAGGGAATAGAGCTTGCTTATAAAAAGGACGTATACGGCGAGGGATATAACATTGAATTGAAAGTGCCGTGGGAGCTGCTTTATGAGAAAAAGCCCCAAGAAATGTCGGGAAAAACCATAAGAATGGGTATTGAGATGTATTGGGGTGATAACACGGACAGAACAAACCACGTATATAACTACAAGGATAATATGCAAAAAGGCGAAACGCTGCGTGACTTCTTCTGGACGGGCAAGGATATGTGGGGAAACGTTACGTTTTCACCCACAGGCAATGTTCCCGTACGTGAATATCATCAGGAAATAAAACCGCTGACATCGGGATATTTCAATGTTGATATTGAAGTGCCAAAGACGGAGAAAAGTCTGACGGTTGTCATTAAGGACAGCAGCGGAAAGATTGTGCGGCATCTTGTGTCGGAAATGGAAATAGAGCAATACATAACAAAAGAAACCGAAACAGGCAATGTGGTGACGGTTAAATGGGACGGTCGCAACGATTATGAGGAAATGCTGCCGCCCGGAAAGTATACCGCCGAGGGACTTACTCATGAGGGAATAAAGCCTATATATGATATAACATTCTATAACCCCGGAAAAATCCCGTGGCAGACGCCCGACGGCAGCGGAGCGTGGGGCGCAGACCATACGCCGCCAAAGGTAACGTGCGCATATGACGATATGTTCTATTACGGCTGGAGTCAGGCAGAGGGCGGAGACGCAATATTTGCAATAGACAGCGACAGCAATAAGATATGGGGAGAAAACAGAGGTGCAAACCTCATGACGGCAAATGAAAAATATTTGTACAGTCTTCCCGAGGGCGGATTCTATATGAACACATCAAAGGGCGACACATATCTTATGCGTCTTGACCGAAAAACGGGAGATTATAAACCGTTTGTTCTGGAGGACGGAACGGAACGTCCGTTTGAGCTTTTGTTAAGCGAAATACTCGGAATGAACGGAGAATATCTGCCGCTTTCGGTGGGCTTATCCGTTTATAAAGACGATTTGGTTTTAGCCATGGCGGCGAACAATTCCAAAGTAAAGTACGGAGAACATCTCGATTACGGTGCGGGCTTGTATGTTATTGACGCAAACACAGGCGTTTTGAAAAAGAAAATTCCGCTTGACAATGTAGGACAGATTGCATTCTCTCAAACAACAGGTTTGCTCTATGCGATTACGGGCGAAAACATAACCGAGGTAAACATAAAAACAGGCTCAAAACGAACTTTCACGGTTAATGCCGGAGCGGATTTCAAAATGGGTAAAGCAATCGCATCGGATGACGAGGGAAATATACTTATAATGGACGTTGGCTCAGACCGCCAAATTAAGGCTCTGAACACCAACGGAGGAGTTGTATACACCGTCGGCAAAAAAGGCGGACGTCCGTATGTGGGTAAATGGGAAAAAGAAGGACTTACGGAAAAGGTTTACGGAATATCATGCAACAATAAGGGCGAGATTTCGGTAACAGAGCCATGGGAAGCACCCAGAAGAATATCGGTATGGGGCAAGGACGGCAAGCTGATAAGAGATTACATAGGCAATGCCGCATACGGCGGTGCGGGAACGTTTATTCATGACCAAAATCCCGAGCTCGCATATGCAGGCCCTGTTGAAATGAAGCTTAACCGTGAAACGAACAGCTACGAGGTTACACGTATATTATGGGTACCTGACCTTGAAAAGGGACAGAGCTTCCCAATGCAGTCGGGAACGTTTGGAACGATACAGCATTTTTACAGTGACGCATCGGGAGAACGCCATGAATATATATTCCAGGAGCCGTATTACGGATATGAACCGATTGTTATTTATATGGAGGACGACGAGGGAATATTCAAACCGATTACTGCGGTAGGAATAGTTGCGTCCCTTGTAGGGAACAGTACGCAGGGTTCACCTTATACCGAATGGAATACCTTAAACTACGATAAAAAGTTCCAATTCAGCCGTTTCTTCCCCAAGGCAAGCTGTATGCCATATAACTGGCTCTATTTATGGAATGATATGAACGATGACGGAATTGTTCAGGAATCGGAATGTAAATTCTTCCCGAATACAAGAGGTGATTATCAATATTATCTGAACATAAAAGGCGGCTGGGGCGGAAGAGTTGCACATTCCGATATGCGTTTCCTCGGTTCATCGGAAAATGCCGGAGTTACGGTATTCAAGCCCGAGTATTTTAAGGAAAACGGTGCACCCGTGTACACGCTTGACTCGATTGAAACTTACAGAGATTTGACAAGCGGAGGATATGAAATTTATCCTCTTGACGGTACGGACGATTTTATAAAAATCAATACGCTTTTTGCAATTCGCGACAGAGGATTTAATGAAATAAGCAGCTACACACTTAATGCGGCGGGAAAAATCAGTCAAAACTGGTATATTGAAAATAAATATCCGGGTGTGGCAGGTTCGCACTATGCGCTTATTCCCGAACGCAACAGCGAGGTTATAGGTCCTATAAAAACGCTGGGAGATGTTGAAGTAAATAACGAAAGAGTATTTGCGGTGCGTGGAAATTACGGCTGTGATTATATGTTCACGACTGACGGTATACAGGTATGTACCTTGTTTAAAGACGTGCGGCGACCGGCGCAGCTGATGCCGCCGACGCTTGAAGAAGCCAAAGGAATGGATTTAAGTGATTTGACGGAGGGCGGCGAGCCGTTCTCGGGAATTATGACAAAGCAGGACGACGGAAAAGTCAGACTTCTTACAAGTATAGCACGAGGCGGCGGACTTGTCGTTGAGGTTCAAGGATTGGAAACGATAAAGCGTATAAAGCCCGTTACGATTAACGCAACTATGGACGAAATGAACAATGCCAGATTCTATACCGAACCTGTTGAAAAGGTTAATACCGATAATAATACTCAAGAGGATTCGGGAATCACTATTAAAAAGGTAAGCGGTTCTATGACCATAGACGGCGATATAAGCGATTGGCAGGGAACGAGTGCGGTTGATATTGCCGGAGCGGCGGAAAGCGGCAAGGTAAGATTGGCGTACGATGATGAAAAGCTGTATGCGTTCTTTGACATAAAGGATAATTCACCGATGGTAAACGGCGGCAGTAACTTTGAAAAGCTGTTTAAAACGGGTGATGTGGCTGATATTTTCTTAAGCCCGAGCGGTAATAAAAATGCTGACCCTGCGGACGGAGATATGAGAATCTCATTATCCGAGATGAACGGAAAACCGATTGCAATTCTGTATAAACAAAAGGATTCAAGTACTGACGGTTCGTTTTTCTATAATTATAATTCACCTGTGGGCAGCGTTGACTTTGACATGGTAAAGGTTCTCAGCGAAGCAGAGGTTTCGATTGTCAAGTCAGTTTCCGGCTATACAATAGAGGCAGCTATACCGTTTGACGCAATAGGCATGACGGTAAGCGATGACATGAAGATTACCGGTGACGTTGGAATTGTGGCTTCGGACGAAGCGGGAACAATTAACACAGCCAGAATTTATTACTATAACAAGGATACGGGACTTGTTTCGGATTTGCCGAATGAAGCAAGGTTCTATCCCGATAAGTGGGGAGGGATGAAATTTACGAAATAAAACGGCAGAACATTGACAAAGCTTATTCCGGCGGCATTATGCCGCCGGAGAATTTGAAAGGAGTATGAATAATGAAAAGAAAAATTATAGGTTTAACTCTGACAGCCGCTATGCTTGCGGCAACAGCACAGACTGCGTTTGCAGGCTTCTATTTGCCGAACACTCCGTTTGAGCAGACAACTAAAACCATCGATGAGAGGGATTCGAAGAATCTAAAATATACCAAAAGCAATATGTGGAAATGGGACGATAGCGACAACTATCAATATAAAGACACCGGTATTGTTTCGGAAAGCGACTTATGGATGAAGAATTTCGGAACTTACGCAGGCTTATTTAAGGGTGGTTGGACTCCGAACAGTGATGAAACCCAGTCAATTATTTTAGGCTTGGGCAAGGATGATGTTGTTTCCAATCTGGATGATTTTAAGAATACAAAATATGCCAATATAAGCAGAAATTGTGCTGATATGTGTGAATGGAACGGTTATCTGTTTGTGTTGATGAATGCGCCGATGGCAGAGGTAAAGACGAAAGATAATAAAGTTGTATATACAAACAAAGCCGCATATCTTGCGGATGACGCTGTATATGCCGCAAAGCAGAGTGACGGAACATGGGCACAGACGGACATAAATGGCAATTATATTTTGGATGACAGCGAAGAAAAGATAATATTAAATGGTTATACATTCAATACTAAGATAACTAAAAACTCATCGCAAATTCAGGTATATGACATTACAAACGGCGGAAAAGAATACGTTGCGGAGTGGGATTGCCAAAAGGATTTGGGAATTAACTGCGATACAAAGCTCGGAGCTGACTATCTGGCTGTCGGACTTGACGTTACGGACGATTATATTTATTGCTATGTAGCGCCGAGAGGAGTTTCAAATGACTATCCATATGACGCAAACAGATACTGCGCACTGGCGCTTTTTGAAAACAGCATAGACAGAGATACGGCAAACTATGAAATACCGAACAGAATTACTTTGCAGGGAGAGACAAATAATATAAAGCGCTTTAATCCTGTTCACTATGCAAATCAGGCGTATGATTACTCCGCAGGCTTCAGACATTTTATGATTGATGATAAACTGCTTGTATTTTCAAATGTAAATTCTAATTATATAAGAACGCAGCATGGTAACGGAAATATATTTACAGCTGATATTTCAAATATAGGAAACGGAGAATTGAATAATATTAAATCATTTGAATGGGCAAGCTGGCTGAATTTTGCCGTGCCCGAGGATTGCAAAAACAGTAATGACAGCAATAACAATTCGATTCAACTGATTGACTTCAAGGTGGAAGATAAATTCGGCTATGCCTTGATAGAATATCAAATGACTGACAATAAATACTGCTATGTTTTTAAAAAGTATGATATAAGCAACTTGGCAAATCCCGTAGAGCTTTCGGAAGCAAAGCATATATCGCCCTCAAAAGGATACCAACGCTTGCTTAAAGTATCGGGCGGATATGTATATGCCATGTTGGTGGATTATCAAAGATATCTTAACGCAAGCGAAGGTAAAGAGGCTGAGGCAAGTAATGCGGTATTATTAATTTATGACGCTAAAAACAATCTTGAAAAGAAACAGGAAATTTATCCGACCAGAAACAGACTTTTCGGAACAGTCGTTAAAACAAATGGAGTAGCTACACTTGCTCCTATGGGAAATTGGCTGTATGCGTCATTTATCAGCGGCGGTAACGGAATGGTAACATATGAGTGTTTCTTTAAGTTCTCCGATGATAAAACGGAATTGCTGGATGGCTATGCCACTACGGAAAGAGTTGGTTTGCCAAATGATTTAGCTGTTATTTACGGACAGAGGCTTTATGTCGGAAACAGAAGAATGGCAGGATATGGTTCGTCGAACGCACCTTATACCATTAGCAGAATTGCGGTATTTGACATGAAACAGGCAAATGCGGTTGATTTAAAGCTTGATAAAGTACCGGCACAGGTAAAAGCTCCGTATACACTGACAGGAAAGCTTGCCGGCGCTAACGTGGACGGAAACGTTTTTCAAATAACGGTTAATGACCAAGAGCCGATTTATGTTACTTATGATGAACTGGAATTGGGAGAAGGCGATTACTGGGCAAAATTCAATTACAGTGTAACAGAACCCGGAGATTACACAATCACTGTTGCGCCTATGAGTGTGGATTCAGAGCCGATTATGGGCGCTGCCGAAACGGTAAGCTTTACCGTACTTCCGAATGAAGTTCCGAACGAATTAAAATTGACGGCTGATTATTCATCGGAAATCAGTCAGGGAACGTTAAGCGTTACGCCTAAGGTTACAAACAATATCGGTAAAGGCGCTGTAAGCGGAACACCGATAGCTGCACTTTATAAAGACGGCGTGCTTGTTGAAGCAAAGAGCGGTGCGGTACAGACTGTTGAGGATGGTGCATATCAGAAAGCGCTGACTTCAATTAATCTTACGGTTCCTGCCGATACGGACTATTCAAAGTATAATGTAAAGGTATTCCTGTTTGAATCATTAAATAACATTAAACCTATTACAAACAGCGTATCTTACAGATAAGCAAGAAATATAAGACTGCCCCTCTGCGGGGCGGTCTTGTATAATACGGAAGGAGCAGAAGAATGAAATTTAAAAGGCTGTTTTCATTAACCTTATTGGTAATTTATTGTATAGGGCTTATAAATGTACCTATTTTCGCTAAAGACGAAGATATTCATGTTGCCTTTGATAAAGAATATCTTGATTACGGGACAAATTCATATTCGATATTCGGCAAAAACAGCGGTGCGGATGCGCAGGATGTTACAGTGATTGCAGCCGTGTATGAAAATGACATTCTGAAAAAAACGGCATGGGGAAAAAAGCACAGAATTTATTCGGGTGAGGAATTTTCTTACCGCGAGAGTATTGATGTGCCGGAGGATATAAATTTATTTGAGTCTTGTTTAAGACTTTATGTTTGGGACAGTGCAAACGGAATGAAGCCGCTTACCGAGGATTTGAAACCGCAGGGAGTTAAGTTTACTTATTCGATTGATGAGGATGCGGCAGTATCGGCAGGGGTATATGATAATAATAACCGTCTTGTAAGAACACTTTGGAGCGGCGAAAAAAAGAGCGCCGGAACATATGACGGCTTTTGGGACGGTAAAGATGATGACGGAGATTTATTGGAAAACGGGACATATACCGTTAAGGTTATGTCAAACAATGTTTCATATAATTTTGATACGATTATAGGAAACAATACGGAATGGGAATCGGACGATACAAAATTTCACGGCGGCAGTTTTATAGGCGATATGGTGCGTGTGGATGATAAGATGTATTATACGCAGCCGTATCAGGAGGGTATAAAGACGGGAGTCTTTTTCAGAATTTCAAACCCTCATGTATCGTGCAATACGGAGCGATTCGGCAGTGCGGCGCAGACAAACAGGAGAGTTGCGTCGGACGGAAAGCTTATTTATTTTGGAAATACAGAACCCGGCGGAACTCATAGCTTTGTTTACGCATATGATGCGCAGACATATGAGCCGGTGACTTTTGAATACGGTGTAGCAGCATCAAATCACTGGGGAAATAAAAATGCATATCCGAGTGCCGTTAATTTGGTGGAGCATGAAAGATGCAACAATATAGGCGGACTGGACGTTCAGAAAAACGGAGATTTTTTGTTTGTATCTTACATTTATACGGGTAAGGTTTATGTTTTGAACAAAACAACGGGGCAAAATCTTACCGATATGGATTTTGACAGCCCTCAGGCTCTTTGCTGTGATAACGGCAGCGGAGTATATATCGGATATAAAAATGAAAGCGGAAGCATGTCAATAGGATACTATACGGCAGATGAGAACGGAGCGCTTTCGCTTGTTAATACAATAAATGAAAACTTTGAAGATATTCGTGATTTGACTGTTTCTCCCGATGGTACAACGCTTGTGGCTGCCGACGGAGGGGGTTCAAATCAGATTAAAGCATATAATATTGAAACAGGGGAAAGAGTATGGACTTTCGGCAGTGGAGAAAGCTATTACGACGACCCTATTGTAAAAGATGATAAGCTGCTTTTGACGGTTAAGGACAGTCAGCAGAATTACACATTTGTGACCTATGAAGATGAGCAGACTCTTTGGTTTGGAGATTTGGGAAATTGTAGGGTAAGAAAGCTTGATTTATCAAGCGGAATGCCTGTTATTGCTGATACGATTATGTACCAGTGGTCAAGCCACAATGCGGCTGTTGATTTAAACAATCCTACAAGAGTGTTTACGTGTTTGAGAGAATTTGAAATAGACTACAATGAACCCGACCGCAAAAAAATGTGGAAATTAAAAAGAAACTGGTCAGAAATGGCAAGAAACATTAATTATTATGACGAGCATCTTATGGAAAATATGATGACTCTTTCAAACGGAAGAACATACTGCAAAATCCTTGAAAAAGGCTCGGGAAAAAAATATTTATATGAACTTTGCGATACATCTTTGAGAAATACGGGAATTGACCTGACTAAATGGGAACTGCGCCAAGACGGAAGTATAGGCAGATATTATCAGATTGACAGGGAAAAGATATGGTCTATGTGTGAACTTGAAGGCTTTGATGAAGAAAACAATCCGCAGTGGGGCGAAGAAAAAGAGCTTGCAAGACTGGCGGTAGATTATTACAGTCCGTCTGTAATGTACGGCAGAGATATGTGGCTGCCGATAACCTCTACGGGAGTAATAGCGGTATTAACCTCGTGGATTGGGGGGGATAAAACCTATAACGAGAAAAAAGTCATGCATTTGGGCGGAATCGATCTGAATGGGGACACTAATAAATGGATGTGGAAGACATCTCCGCAAGGATCTAAACACTATAACGGTGATTTCCCAGAGGACGGAGTTTTTGAGGCGGGAAACGGGGTAAGAGGTACAGCAAGCAATGTCAAGACGATAGACAGAAATATTATATATCATTATTATGGAGAATTTTATAAACAGGGGCAGACTGATAAATTTTATCATTATTACGATAACGGACTGCTTGTTGGTGTATTTGGCAATGCTGTAAGGCAAAGAGTAAATTACGGAGAAAGTGTTAATACGGGGAATGTTGCCGGAAACGGATTTGATTTTTACTTTGTACCTGTTGAGGGCAGTACGGACGAGATGTATCTGTATCAGAATGACGAGAGCCATAAGGGCGGAATATGGCGCTGGATAGTCAAGGGACTTGACAGCATAAAGGAGCAGAGCATAGAAATTAAGCTTGATTTGAAATTAAGGCACGGACTTGCATGGGAATACATGCCGACTGAAAACTACGATAACTGTGCCGTTACAAAAAGCGGAGTAAGCACAAGCTTTAACACAGCGGTGGAAACAAACGCCGATGAGGATTTTCTTCTGCGGTATGAGGGATATTTCAGAATGCCCGAAAATGCGGAAAGCTTTAGGGTGGTATCGTCAAAATGCAATATTAAAATCATGTTGGATAATTCTGAAATTGCAAATAAATCGGGTGCTTACTATGCCGCAATCCCGTCGGAGCTTGAGGCGGGAAAGCTGTATTTTATCAAAATCGAGTGCAGAAAAAATCAAGGCAGCTATACAGCGCCTAAGCTTTACATAAAGTACAAAAACAACAGCAGGGCATATGCGATTGACGAGTTTCTGTATCGGGAGAATGACGCATATGACGGCAAGGGTATTCAAAAATACGACCTTTTGGAGGGTCTGCCGTTCGATTCGGCATTACCCGATGAATTGTGCGGCTGGACCACAACGCAAGGCGTTCACAAACGAACAGAGAATAAAACGAATGTTGTAAATGACGGATATGACGAAACCCGTGATTTAAGTATAGCAACATATTTATATGATAACGATCCGGGATATGACAAATTCCGCGAAACGTTCAGAACACTTCCGCAGCCACAGGAGGGCTTGAAAAAATGGACGCTTAATTCAACAATTTCGGCAGTGAGCGGCTGGGTCAATTCGGGTAAGCTTGGAGATGAAAGCAAATCACTCGGTATGCACTTTGATATTGTAGACGAAAGCGGTAAAACAATATCGAGATTTTTTTGGGGCAGAGGAAAAACAACGGGGAGGGATAACCCCGATAATAACTGGAGCTATGCCAACGGAGAAAGATTGTTCCAAGGAGATACAAGAGGAGACGGAATATATATTATACGAACGTATTATCATGAGTTCAGCACACCGTCACCGCTTGTTATATCGGGCAGTGATGATGGTATAACTTTCAGCTATTACGGAGAAACAAAAACTTTGCCGGTATTTGAAGACGGCGCTGACTGGACAAAGCCGGCTAAAATAAGGGTGTCTCAATTTACGGGAGGCTTATGCGGACAGCCATTGCTGTTTGAAATGAATTTCAGCAGTCTGGAGTATGTTCTGGAATATGAGGACGCACACACAGAGGATACGGAAGAATATGATGTGGATAATCTCAAAACAGAAGCCGACACATACGGCTATAACGGCGCATATACCGACTATGGGTGGAATCGCGGTAACAAATACGAAACTCTCGGCTGGACGTCGGAGGTTACACAGGATATTATTTTAACGGCGGGAATAGGAGAAACGGTTACGTCTCCCGAGGATGCGATAAAATCCGACAGGTATCGTTGCGAGCCTGCCGATGCAGTGGAATGGAACGGCTATTTGTTTGTTCTGTGCAACGATAAAGGACGTCAACTTACGGACGTAAACGGCAAGAAAATTTTTGCGGACAGATGGAAATATCTTGATGATGACGCTGTACTTGCGTCAATGCAGGACGACGGCACATATTATCTGGTGAATTTAGACGGAACGTATATAACTGACAGCAGCGGAAATCCGAAGGCTGCGGAAAATTTTGTTCCTATAACAACCCCCGACCAGATTCCGCAGAAGAATTATTCATGGATTGAAATTTATGATATTACGGGCGGCAAAAAGGAACACGTGGCTGATTGGGATTTGTCAAGCGATATGGATATTAACGGAACAAAGCAGGGTATGGATTATGTTGCGGTAGGACTTGATGTTACGGACGATTATATTTATTGTTATCTGAATCTGTGTGGCTTGGACGCATATTGGATTGACAACGGAAGAAACGGCGGAGTTGCTGTTTTTGAAAATAATCTTGACAGAACCGTTAAAGCACCGTATCCCGTGCCGAAAAGGGTCGAGCCTCAAAGCGTGTTGGATTCGGCGGCAAAGTGCAATATCTTTTCGAAAACAGGAATAAAAAGTGTACAGACAAACTCGCAGGAAACAGGCTTCAGGCATTTTCTTGTAAACAACAGCCTGCTCACAATGAATACCTGCCGTGCACTGCTTGATGACAGGAATTTGTATGTAGGAATTACGGACATCGGCAATGTTACGCAGGAAAGTTTGACGACGGTGAATAAATGTATTGCGGAATATTTGGGTATAGGTGAAAGGACGGCAAGCGCAATAGAGTATAACACCGATAAATTCCCTATGGCGGAAAGTTGGGTAAAGCCTGCAATTACGGATTTTCAGGTGTTGGGAAGTATGGCGTATGCTGTTATAAAATATAATACATCGGATAACAGCTCGTACAGTATGTTTTTGTCATATAATATATCAAATCCGTATTATCCGAAAGAAACCGCAAGATACATATATCAAAATTCGCAGGAGATAACGAACATGGTACTGAAGGCAGAGGGAAACTATCTCTATGCGTCGCAAAGATTTTGGCGGCATTTTGTCGGAAATGACGAAACGGATTTTGCAGAACCGCATATGCTTATTTTCGATATATCCGACAAAACTGCGATAGAGCTTGTAAATGATATTGCTTTGTGTGATTTTGACGGTAACATGGCGGCGGATAATGACGGGCAATCGTATCATTACGGCGTAACATCTTTGACTGTTCTGGGCGATTATCTTTATGCGGTCGCACTTTGCGGACGAGGGCAAAATTCGGCTTTGAGTATAATATTCAAGCTAAGCCCCGATAAAAGCGAGATTTTGGAAAGCAAAGCTGTGAGAAATCAAATACTGTTTCAGCCGAAAATGTGTACCGTAAAATACGGCGGACGAGTGTTTTTACCCACTGCGGCTTACGCAAGCAAAAACATGATTTTAATACCGAGGGTGACGGTGCTTGATATGAGAAATGATTTTACCGAGAGATAATTGCTGTATTTATGAACTTTTTTACGGTTATGGTTGAACTTTTTTATCTTTTGAGAAATTATGGTTGAATGGTAAAAGTATATATGATATTATCAAAAGAAAAGATAAGAAAAGGAAGTGCTGATTGATGATAAAAATAGACGAGTTAAAAATAACACCCGTATCTATGGTAACAAAAGAAAATTTGCAGATGATTGTATTAGATTACATATGCAGTAAAGCGGAGCATTTATGGCTGACCGTATACAAAGACAATAATCCCATAGCAAAGACCCCGATTGCTTTTGGCGGCGGAAAAGGCAGAACCGATGTTTTGCTGCCGATGCAGGATAATGAGTTTGAGGCGTTATGGGAAATATCCGATAAAGACGGAAATGTTGTATTTGAAAGAGCAGCTTTATGGACAAAACCGATAGAACGTACAATATATGTAATGGTTTCGTCGCATACCGATATCGGACTGCATAATTCACAGTACATTCAAAGGTATAACAGCAGCAGATTTATAGATGAAGCAATTAATATCTGCGACAAATACAATGACGGCGATAAATACCGCTATACAATCGAGGGTACATGGTTCTGGAATAATTACGGCATGGACAGAGGTCGGGACAAGGCGCAGTATATTGCCGATAATTATATTAAAAAGGGTAAGCTCGGAATGTGCTGCGGTGTTGCGGGAAATCATATTCAGACATACGGGCTTGAGGAAATGTGCAGAAGCGCATATGAAAAAAAGCGTCTTTACAATCAATGGGGAATCAAAAGCGAAACAATCTCAATGATTGACAATAACGGTCTTGATATGGCAATGATTCAGCCGTATGCGGAGGCAGGCTATAAAAACGTTATTTTTTCGCCGAATCAATGGAATCCGATTAAGTCGGGTGTATGGAAAATGGACATGACTCACCCGTCATGCACATGGTCGCCGCAGGCGGGCGGCGGCGGTTCAAGAATTGACGTGAGATTCGGTTCGGAACTGCCTATGGTATTTTACTGGGAGGGCGAGGACGAACGGCGTATTCTTGTCTGGTGCAGTACGCATTACGATTACGGCGGTGAAATGTTCGGATTGGAAAGCATGATTCCGTTTGATGAATCCGTCATGCGGAAAATGGAACAGCGCAGCAGTGATATACTGCCGTTATTGGATAAAAAATATCCGTACAGCGTATGGCTTACATCAAGCTACGGCGATGATGAACAGCCGAACACCAATATAATTGACGCAATTAAAGCATGGAATAAGAAATGGAAAGCGCCTGTATTCAGAACCTTGGGAAATCCCGATGAGCCGTTTAACGAGCTGAGACTGCGTCATGATAATGAAATTCCCGTTATAAAAGGAGATATAGCGGGAGGGTGGTATCAGCACCCCGTAGCAGTTCCCGAATTGCTTGCTCAAAAATTTGAAGCCGACAGACTTTTGCCGACTGCTGAAAAATGGTCGGTAATTGCGGCATTGCTTGATGAGAAATATTCATATCCGACAGAGGATTTCAGACGTACATGGGATTATCTGCTCTATAATGATGAACATTCATACGGAACAAGCGGTTATCAGGGACGGCGGGTATACGAAACATGGCTTCAGCACATAGACTGGATTGACAAGGCGGCGTCAGCGGCGGAAAATGAGAGTAAAAAAGCATTGGAGAGTATAGCAAAAAATATTTATTCCGAAGGCGAGGCGGTTGCCGTATTCAATCCGACACTGCAAACAAGAGAGGAATATATTGAAATTGAGGATAAATATGCAAAGACAATTGTTCCGCCTATGGGGTATTCGCTTATAGGGAAAAATGATTTAATGCCCGCCCCGAAACAGAGCAGAAAAACAAAAACACCGCCCGTTATAGAAAATAAATATTACAAAATAAGCTTTTCCGAAAACGGCTCGGTTAAATCCATAACGGATAAGGAATTAAACAGAGAGCTGATAGATACAGATAATCAATACAGAGCGAATGAGTTGGTTTACACGAATGATAATCACAAGATATTTTTTGTGCCGAATGAGGCAGAGTTTGAAGTGATTGAAACTCCGTATAAAATAACGGTTGCAATCAGCAGCTTTGAGGAGCATTTGGGAGCGGAGATAAAGCAGACGGTTACTCTGCCCGAAAATGAAAAAAGAATTGATATTGATAACAGGCTGTACCATGTCAGGGATATGGTAAATACAAACAGATATTACCGATATATCTATTTTGCATTTCCGTTTATGGTTGAAAATGCGAAAAGATATTGTCATTTAAACGGAAATGTTGCAGAGTATGCGAAAACTCTGACAGGACACGGAACGGACGTATATATGGCGGTGAATGAATGGTGCTGTGCGGAAAACGATAAATTCGGTACGGCGCTTATGATGAAAGATTCACAGCTTGCGGAGTTTGACCGTATCCATTCGGATAAAACGGATTTCGGAAATGCAGGGGACGGCTCGCAGATTTTTGTTTATGCCGCAAATGACTGGCTTCAGATGCACACGGCAGGCGGAAGTCATCTGAATTATACATTCAGATTTTCAATCACATCGTATAAGGGCAGCTATAAAACCGCAAAAATTCCGCAGATGTCGGAAAGATATGTAAATCCTGTTCAATGCGTTAAAATAAAAGCACAAAATGGGATATGGAAAGAAAAATCAAAAAGCTTTTTTAATGCCGATTGCGATATGAGACTTATAGGACTAAAACCTGCCGATGACGGAAACGGTATTATTGCGAGATTTTACGGACATGAGAAGGATACGGCAATTGATAATATTGCCGATATTTCGGTAATAGCCGTTCGGAACACCGTTGATGAAAGACCGTATAACGGAGCAGTGAGAAAGGGATTTGTTACTTACCGCTTGCAAAATGATAAAATCAAAATACACGAGCGAAAAAACGAAAGTGAGTATAAAGGGAGCAAGCCTGCGCCGATAGGGTCGGTTTATACGGGACTTGTAACACGCCCGCGTGCGATAAGGGGAGAAAATTCGGGACATTTGTATTTGCTGTGGGGATATAATAATGAAAAGAATTTTTCGCATTATAAATTATACCGAAGTGAAAGCCCGAATTTTAAAATAAGCGATGACACCTTTATAGCTGATGTACAGCCCGAGGAGTATGTGGTCGGACGTTACGAGGATACGGGGCTGAAATCTCATACCTGTTATTATTATAAAGTCTGTGCGGTGAATACCGGCGGAGCGGCGGGGGAGGTGAGCGAAGAATTTTCGGCATTTACAAAAGAAGATTAAAAATAATGACTTAAAAAAGGAGATAGGAATATGGAAACGAAAAACATTTTAGACCAATTTAAAACAAATCAAAATACGGAGGAAATAGATTGCAGCAGAAAGCTGAAAATCGGTATTATAGGAACGGGCTGGATTGCGGACGCACATATTAAGGAATACCTTGAAATGCCCGATGTTGAAATTGTTGCGGGCGCAGACTTGATTGAGGGAAAAGCGGAGGCTTTTTTCAAGAAATGGAATGTTGAGGGCGTTCGCTGTTACGGAAGCCATGAAGAACTGCTTGATGCGGAAAAGGAGCTTGACGCAGTAAGTATTTGTACATATAATGCAACTCATGCGCAGTGTGCGGTTGCGGCACTTAAACACGGCTTGAATGTACTTCTTGAAAAGCCGATGTGTGTTACCACTGATGAAGCGGTTGAAATAATGCGTGCGGAAAAAGAAAGCGGAAAGATACTTTCAATCGGTTTTCAGCCGAGATTTGACCCGAATATGATAAAGGTCAAGGATATTGTGCAAAGCGGAGTGCTGGGAGATATATATTATATTCAGACAGGCGGCGGCAGGCGTCACGGAATCCCGACGCCGTTCGGTACAACATTTATTCAAGAGGATACAGGCGTTATAGGTGCAATGGGTGACATTGGCTGTTATTCGCTTGATATGGTGCTTAACGCTGTGGGCTATCCCAAGCCGCTTACCGTTTCAGGATATACGTCAAACTTCTTTGGAAAAGACCCGCATTATTATCAGATTGACAATAAGCCGGCTGAGTATGCGGATATTTTCGGCGTTGAGGATTTTGCGGCGGGCTTTATAAGGCTTGAGGGCGGAATTATACTTGATTTCAGAATTGCGTGGGCAATGCATCTTGACACTCCGGGAGATACAATCATCATGGGTAAAAAAGGTTCGCTCAGAATACCGTCGACAACTTGTTGGAACGGCTCTATAGGAGGACCTATGGTTATATACAGTGAGGTTGCGGGGTCACAGCTTGAAACGAAAATCCCGATGATAGAGGATTGTGGTAAGGGTAATTTTTATAAGAAAATACGGTCATTTCTTGACGCTGTAAAGACGGGCGGAAAAGCTCCGATTCCGACAAGCCAAATTTTGTATAATCAGGCAATAATAGACGGAATAGTCAAGTCGGCAAAAGCAGGGAAAGAAATAGCGATAGAGATACCTGAAATATAAATAACGGGAGGAAAAATCATGAGTAAAACAGAATATGGCTTGCAGATGTACAGTCTGAGGGACATAACGGAGGACAATATGTACACGGCGTTGTCCGAGACTGCGAAAATGGGATATAAATATATAGAATTTGCAGGTTTTTTCAGCTATAAAGCGGAGCAGATAAAAGACTGGCTTGATGAATTGGGCTTGATTTGCACGGGAACTCATACCCGCCTTGACGCTATAAAGCCCGAAACGATTGACCGGACAATTGCTTATCATAAAACAATAGGCTGTAAAAATCTGATAGTTCCGGGTGCTGACTGGAGCAGCAGTGAAAAGATGAACGAAAATATCGAGCAGCTTAATTGGGCATACGAAAAACTAAATAACGAGGGAATAACGCTTGCATATCACAATCATTCGAGAGAATTTCTCATTCAGAGCTACGGGAAAATAATAGAGGACGAGTTAATCAGACGTACGAAGATTGACCTTGAAATTGATATTTTCTGGGCATATAATGCAGGTATTGACGTTATTGAATTTTTGAATACGTATAAAAACCGTATACACATACTTCATGTCAAGGACGGAATCGCAACGAAAGCCGAAAACAGGAACATAGAACACGTATTTGACGGCGTTGAGGAATTTTCACTCGGATTGGGAAAAGCACCCGTAAGAGAAGTATGCGAATGGGGAAAGAAGAACAATTCAATAATGATAGTTGAATCCGAGGGATTGAATCCGACAGGACTTGAGGAAGTAAAAAGGTGTATTGAATTTTTGAATACGATTTAAAAAAGGGGAAGAAAATTATGGAGGCATTGAAAACCGCAAAATGGATTGCAAATTCTTCGGAGGCAGGCTTGCGAAGCCATTTACTGCGTAAGACATTTTATATAAAGGATAATGTTTCATGCGCCGTGCTGCGCTGCTGCGGACTGGGTCAGGCGGTATATCATATTAACGGGAAAAACATTACCGACCAAGTTTTGGTTACGCATTTTACAAGATATGACGTAAGCGTTATATATAACACATTTGATGTAACCGATTTTATTTCGTCGGGAAACAATGCTATAGGCGTTCATTTGGGAAACGGTTTTTATAATGACCGTTTTAAATGGGGATTTAATAATGCGATTTGGCGTGCTCATCCAAAACTGATTCTGGAGCTTGAGATTGAATATCCCAACGGCGAAACGGAGCTGATTGTATCCGATTCAACATGGCTTGCCTGTGACGGACCGATAGTGTTTAACATGATGAGAAGCGGAGAAATCTATGACGCAAGACTATGTAAAAAGGGTTGGGATACCTTTCAATGTGATGAGACTGACTGGCACAGGGCATTTATATGCCGCGGAGCCGGCGGAAAGCTGAGAGCGGTCGATATGCCTCCGATAAGAGCTGTGGAAAGTATTAAGCCCGTAAAAATATCTGAGAATATGTATGATTTGGGGCAGAATATAAGCGGATGGATAAAAGTATGTGTTAAAGGTGCATACGGCAGTGAAATAACGATGAAATTCGGAGAGCTTATAAATTCGGACGGAACATTAAATGACAGAATTAATATGCTTGCACATGAAGGAGTAGAGCATATTGATAAATATATTTTGGCGGGTAACGGCATTGAAGAATATGAGCCGTCATTTGTATATCACGGATTTCGGTATGTGCAGATAGGCGGAGATGCTCAGCTTGTAGATTTGACAGCTCGTGTGGTTCATAATGATTTTGATATAATCGGTGATTTTGAGTGCAGTGATGATATGCTTAATAAAATACATTCGGCGGCAAGGCGGTCAACACTTACGAATTATATGGATATGCCGACGGACTGTCCGCACAGAGAACAACTGGGGTGGACGGGAGATGCGCTTATTTCCTGCGAACAGTCGCTGATGAATTATGATATTGTAAAGGCATACAAAAAATGGATGCAGGATTTTAAGGACGCTCAGCGGCCGAACGGTCAGCTTCCGGGAGTAGTGCCTACTGCCGGCTGGGGATATAATTGGGGAAGCGGTCCTGCATGGGACAGTGCAATTATAATGATTCCGTGGCAGGTATATCAAAATACGGGAGATAAAACGCTTATTGAGGATATGTGGGATAACATGGAATTGTACATGAGCTTTATGGATTCCATGGCTGATAATTATATAGTAGATTACGGCTTGGGTGATTGGTGTGCGCCTAATTATGACGCTTGTCCGGCGGCGGTTACCGATACTTGCTTTTATTATGCAAATTCCTTGATAATGGCAAAATGCGCCCGATTGCTTAACAGAAAAGATTTATATACAGAGCTGGCAAAAAATATAAAGGCTGCATATAGGAAACGGTTTTTGAATAATGATAAGCTTTTGAAAAGCCAGACATTTATAGCGTGCGGAATTTATTACGGCTTGTACAATGATGATGAAGTAAAGCATATGGCAGATAAACTGGCAAGGCTTGTAATTGATAATGATTATCATATTGACTGCGGTGTTTTGGGAACAAAGTGTATATTCGGAGCTTTATCGGAAAACGGTCATGCGGAAGTTTTGTATAAGATGATAACAAATCCGACCGCTCCGAGCTATGCGTACTGGATAAATGACGGTATGACAACTCTTTGCGAGCAGTGGAGATATGTTGATAAGGACGGACAGGAATGTTCGAGAAATCATCATATGTTTTCGGAAGTGGATAATTGGTTTTATAAATATATTGCGGGCATTCGGATAGATGAAAACGGAATTGTAATAGAGCCTTGCTTTATTAATGAAATAGATTGGGTTAAAGCGCATCACAGAGATATTTGGGTGGAATGGAATAAAGAAAAAATTTATATAAAAACGAAACATTCACTTAAAGCAGTAATTAAAGGTAAAGAATATATGCTTGAACAGGGGGAACATTCAATATGGATTTAGAGATAAATGAGTTTGACGGTACGGGATATATGCCTATGGTTTTAAATGAAGGGTGGCGTGTGGCAATTGTAAATTCAAGCGAAAACCTGCTGGAGAAAAATTTGAAAAAGATTGAGCGCCATTTGTCAAGCGATGAAGTTTTTGTGCTGATAAGCGGAGGTGCAAGCTTGTTTATCGGCAAAGAAATGAAAAAACAAAAAATGGAAACGGGTAAAGTATATAATGTAAAAAAAGGGGTTTGGCATTGTATTGCAATGGAAGAAAACAGCAAGGTTTTAATCGTGGAAAATGATGATGTATGTGAGAAAAACAGCGAATACTGCACTGATTTTCGGTTTATATAAAGAAAGGACAAATAATGCCTGAAATACCATATAGCAAACGACTGGACGAAAGATATGACAATAATGAAGTAATTGAAAAGTCGGACGATTATTTTAAATAAGTCATGGTATGTCAAATAAGAATGTGTGCTGAATATTTGCAATAAAAACCGCACGGACAAGCCGATTATTTTATACAGAAAAATATTTGACAAATCAATAAAAATATAGTAAAATATAACTGTGTACGGAATATATATTTTTTAAATAGATTTTAAATTCGTAAAGGAGCAATGATTATGGTATTAAAATCAAGCGGAGAGCTTGGCGAGGTTACGGTAAACAATTCCGTAATTGCAGAAATTGCAGGCGCTGTTGCAGCAAAATGCTACGGCGTTGTCGGCATGGCTTGGAGAAATAAAAAAGACGGAATAGTCAGCCTTCTTCTTCCCGACACAGTTACAAAGGGCATAAGCGTGGCGGTTCACGAAAACGGCGTTACAATCGAAATGCACATTATTGTTGAATACGGAATAAATATCAATACGGTATGCAAAAGCATTGTAAACAGAGTGCGCTATACAATTGAACAAACGGTAGGCTTAAAGGTAAATCAAGTTAATGTACGTGTTGAGGGCGTGCGTGTTGACGAATAAGAAGGATGTGCAATAATGGCTAATATATTGGATGGTGAATTATTTGCACAGATGATAATTTCGGGTGCAAATAATCTTTATAATAACAAAACTACGGTTAATGACTTAAATGTATTTCCCGTTCCCGACGGTGATACCGGTACGAATATGTCTCTTACGGTAACTGCCATGTCAAATGATTTGGCGTCAAAGCGTTCGGATTCGCTCACAAAGACGGTAGATGTTATGTCTTTTTCCACATTAAGAGGTGCAAGAGGAAATTCGGGTGTTATATTATCACAGTTTTTCAGAGGAATTTCAAAAAGCCTTAAAGGCAAGGATTCGTGCAGTGCAAAGGAATTTGCGTCGGCTTTGGAGGACGGTGCGGCTGCTGCGTATAAGGCAGTCATGAAACCTACCGAGGGAACAATACTGACGGTTGCAAGAGAAGCGGCAAACGGAGCACTTGCGGCGGCAATGACAAGTGAGGATATATGCGACGTATTAAAGGGCGCTGTCGAAAGAGGAAACAAGGCTCTTGAAAGAACGCCCGAACAGCTTCCGGCTTTGAAAAAAGCGGGTGTTGTGGACGCAGGCGGTCAGGGCTGGATGTTCGTACTTGAGGGTGCACTGTATTATCTTGAAACGGGAAAGCAGGTTGAGGGTGCTGAACCCGTATCGGCTCCGCAGACAGCCGAGCCGCCGAAAAAAGCGCAGGCGGCTATAGATACAAAGGATATAAAATTTAAATACTGTACAGAGTTTATTGTTGAAAAATATGAAAAGGGTTCTGAGGTTGATACATTCAGAGCCGCGATAGCGCCGAAGGGCGACTGTATGCTCGTTATAGATGATGAAGAAGTCGTAAAGGTGCATATACACACAAATCATCCGGGATTTGTGCTTGAAGAGGCGGTAAAAATCGGTGAAATGATAAACCTGAAAATCGACAATATGAAACATCAGCATCAGACTTTGATTAAACAGGAAGAGCCTGTCAAGCGTACGGCAACGGTTACGGCTGTTCCGTCGGATAAGCCTAAAAGAGCAAAAAAGCCCGAGGAAATTAAGGATTTCGGATTTGTTGCGGTTGCGTCGGGCAAAGGCTTTGCCGCAATTTTAAAGGATTTGGGAGTAGATAAGATAATCGAGGGCGGTCAGACAATGAACCCGTCGACAGACGATATTTTAAAGGCGGTTAAGCGTGTTAAAGCAAAGAATATTTTTATATACCCGAATAATAAAAATATTATTATGGCGGCGGAACAGGCTGCGGAGCTTTGCGAGGATAAAAAGCTTATCGTTATTCCGACAAGGAGCTTGCCCGAATGTATAACGGCGGTTATGGAATTTAAGCCGTCAAAGAGCGGTGACGACAATAAGACTGCTATGGAAAAGGCAATTAAAAGAGTGCATACCGCATCGGTTACTTATGCGGTGAGAGATACTGAGGTTGACGATATAGAAATTAAAAAAGACGATATTTTGGGGCTTGACGGTTCATCAATAACCATGGTCGGGAAAAATACGGACGATGTTGTTGAGCGTTTGGCGGACAGCATTATTGACGAGGATACGGAGTTTATAACGCTGTATTACGGTAAGGACGTTAGAAAAGCGAGTGCCGAAAAGCTTGCGGCAAAGCTTGAAGAAAAATACGAAGATGATGAAATAGAAGTAGCGGTAAAACAGGGCGGTCAGCCGGTATATTATTATGTTTTGAGTGTTGAATAATGAATAACAAAAGTATTCAGTTTTTAAAGGGCGTCGGGGAAAAACGTGCGGAAATGCTCAAAAAAAAGGGTATAAATACCGTTGAGGATATGCTGTACTTCTTTCCCAGAGCACACGAGGACAGAACGGAAATCAAGGAGATTGCCGATACGGAAGCAGGAGAAACGGTATGCTTAAGCATAACCGTTTTTTCGCCTGTCAGAGATACTCGCATAAGGCGGAATATGATGATTTCGTCAATGACCGCATTTGATGACTCAGGCAGTATTAATGTTATATGGTACAATAACAAATACGTAAAAGAGCAGTTTCATACAAACGATAAGTATATTTTATACGGAAAAATAAATATAGGCAGAGGACATAAAAAGGAAATTATAAATCCCATTTTTGAAAAGACGGAAAATCAAAGATTTACGGGAAAAATCGTGCCGCTCTATCCGCTTACGGGCGGGCTTACGCAAAAGGTTGTTCAGTCGGTTATGGAGAACGCATTGCAGGAGGCTGGCAGGCTTGACGAATATATATCCGAGGATATACGGAGCAAATATAATATTGCGGAAATAAATTTCGCTATGAAAAATATCCACTTTCCCGAAAGCTTTGAAAGCTATTCGATTGCGCGGCGCAGATTCGTATTTGAAGAATTGCTCGTTTTACAGCTTGCGCTGTTTAATCATAAAAAGGGCGTATCTGCCTCAAAGGGAGCAATATTTAAAAATCTAAAGTTGGTAAAGGAATTTACCGATTCACTGCCTTTTCCGCTGACGAATGCCCAGAAACGAACGCTTAATGAAATATGCGCCGACATGAAAAGCGGTAAAATGATGAACAGGCTTGTTCAAGGCGACGTCGGCTCGGGTAAAACTGCCGTTGCGGCGGCGGCTGTTTATCTGACGGTGAAAAACGGATTTCAGGCGGCAATGATGGCACCCACTGAAATTTTGGCGGCACAGCATTTTGAAACGCTTACAAAATTCTTTGAAGGCTTCGGAATAAAATCGGTTTTGCTTACGGGCAGTATGAAAGCAAAGGAAAAGAGAGAAACGCTTGAAACAATAAAAAACGGAGATGCTGACGTGATAATCGGTACTCATGCGATAATTCAAAAGAATGTTGAATTTAAAAATCTCGGGCTTGCGGTTGCGGACGAACAGCACCGATTCGGCGTTGAGCAAAGGGCGAAATTATCAGCAAAGGGTGAAAATCCTCACATTCTGATTATGTCGGCAACGCCGATACCGAGAACGCTTGCATTGATACTTTACGGGGATTTGGAGGTTTCGGTTATAGACGAACTTCCGCCGGGACGAAAAACAGTAAAAACATACGCTATGGGCGAGGATATGCGAAAACGTATATACGCTTTTGTCGAAAAAAATATAAGGAGCGGAACGCAGGCGTATATAGTCTGCCCTTTGGTTGAGGAAACGGAAAAGAGCGATTTAAAAAACGCTGTGGAATTATCGGAAAAATTACAGCGCTCATTCCCGAATTTCAGAGTCGGGCTTGTTCACGGCAAAATGAAACCGAAAGACAAAGAGGCGGTCATGAACGGGTTTGCGGACGGTGAAATTAATATTCTTGTTTCAACGACTGTTATTGAAGTCGGAGTAAATGTTCCGAATGCAAACATTATGGTTATAGAAAACGCCGAAAGATTCGGACTGTCACAGCTTCATCAGCTAAGGGGCAGAGTAGGCAGAGGTACGGAGCAGGCTTACTGTATTCTGATTGCTCACGGCGGCAATGAAATTACAAAAAAACGAATGGAAACAATGTGTCTGTCAAACGACGGATTTTATATAAGCGAGCAGGATTTACGGCTGAGAGGTCCGGGAGACTTTTTCGGAACACGTCAGCACGGACTGCCCGAAATGAAAATTGCAAATTTATTTGAGGACGGCGATATTTTAAAGCAGGCGCAGGCAGCGGCGGAGGAGATAATTCAAAGAGGGATTGAAAATTACCCCGAGCTGAAAAAACGCTGTGATAAGGTTCTGCTTGACGAGGTCGCAATGAATTAGGAGATGATTTTGTTGAAAACGTCTGATTTTTATTATGAACTTCCGCAGGAGCTGATTGCTCAGACTCCGCTTGCGGACAGAAGCTCGTCAAGACTTATGACGGTAAACAAGGAAAACGGAGAAATAAATCATAAGCATTTTTATGATATAGCGGACGAGCTTAACGAGGGCGACGCACTTATACTGAACGATACAAAGGTTCTTCCCGCACGTCTTTAC
>CAKSGG010000026.1 GCA_934454215.1 uncultured Clostridia bacterium | reverse complement strand
AAGGTTCTTAAAGGCGAAGATATAAATTCAATTCCGTACGAAACAATGACGGAAAGCAAGGTTACAATCAATACCGATGCAGCCGCAAAAATCGGTTTGACAATTCCCGATTCAATAACACAGAAAGCGGAGGTTAAAAACGCTCCGTCATCAGAGACGAAATAATGATAGAAGGTCTTATAATAGGCATACTGGAGCAGGGGCTTATATACGGAATCATGGCAATGGGCGTATATATCACATATACCATACTGGACTTCCCCGACCTGTCGGTTGACGGAACGTTTCCTCTTGGTATAGCCGTCTGCCTGGTTATGCTCAGAAGCGGTTTAAATCCTCTGCTTGCATTGTTTGCGGCTTTTGCGGCGGGAGGAATTGCAGGTTTATTTACAGGCTTATTTAACGTAAAGCTGAAAATACGCAATTTACTGTGCGGTATTCTTACCATGACAGCTTTGTATTCGATAAATTACGGAATTGTCGGTAAAGCGTCGGACTTTTTGAGCATGGACGCTGTAACAATATTCTCAAACGATTTATTCGGTGACACTCATTTTGCGCTGTATTCAAAGCTTTTGATTATATTTATAATTGCAATGGCTGCAAAGCTTTTGCTTGATGTGTACCTTCGCACAAAGTCGGGTTTTCTTTTAAGGAGTGCCGGCGATAACGAAGGACTTGTGATTACGCTTGCAAAAAATCCCGGTACTGTCAAAATCATCGGACTTATGATTTCAAATGCGCTTGTATCGCTTTCCGGTGCAGTATATTGTCAGTACAGCCGTGCATTCAATGTAGGCTCGGGAACAGGAACGGTTGTAATGGGGCTTGCCGCCGTTATCATAGGCGGAACAATATTCAAAAAAGTTAAGCACCTCAGAATCACTTCGGGCGTAATTATAGGTATGATTATTTATAAGGCTTGTATTTCGATTGCATTGGCGGCAGGTTTGCGGTCACAGGACACAAATCTCATGATTACGGTACTGTTTATAGCAACGCTTGCACTGAACGAATTTGTTATTAACAAAAAAACAAAAAACAAATCGGAGGTGAGAACCGATGCTTGAGCTTAACGGCATAAACAAAACATTTAATGTAGGGACAGTTGACGAAAAAATATTGTTCTCCGATTTTAACTTCAAATTAAACGACGGTGAATTTGTCGGCGTAATCGGTTCAAACGGGTCCGGCAAAACCACAATGCTGAATATAATTTCGGGCGACGTCGAGCCCGACAGCGGAAAAGTAATTCTTGACGGTGATGATATTACACCGCAGAAAAATTTCAAACGTGCAAACAGAATCGGACGTGTTTTTCAAAATCCGTCAATGGGCACCTGCCCGTCTATGACAATATGGGAGAATCTTTCCATAGCTGACAATAAAGGCAAGCGTTTCGGCTTGTCATTTGGCTTGAACAAGCAGCGCCGGGATTTTTATTGCTCACAGCTTGAACTCCTCGGAATGGGGCTTGAAAACAGACTGAATACTCCGGCAGGCTCATTGTCGGGCGGTCAGCGTCAGGCACTGGCGCTTATTATGGCAACGATGAAAACGCCTGATTTACTCCTGCTTGACGAGCATACGGCAGCGCTTGACCCTAAATCCTCCGATACCGTAATGGCTCTTACTCAAAAGGTTGTTTCGGAGAAAAAAATAACGACTCTTATGGTTACGCACAATCTGCGCTATGCGGTTGATTTCGGAACAAGAGCCATTATGATGCACGACGGAAATATAATTATGGATATTTCGGGCGAGGAAAAGAAAAATCAGACTATTGATAATTATTTGAAAATATTTAACGAAATAAGCATAGAATGTGGAAACTGATTGGGAGTGCATTGCACTCCCTTTTATAATTGATTTTTTCCGACAATATTTTTATAACATTATACAGCATGTTGATTTTTCTTTCATCTGCCGAACAGCTCAATCCGCATTTTTTTGCCGGTTTAGCTTGTGTCAAACTTATTTCAAGCCTCAATGTCTTTATCTTTCAGATAAAGCAATTCTTTATACATAACAACCGACCTCATCTAAAAATAAATCGCTCTGTATCAAGCAGATTGCTCATGTAATTTCACTGTCATCAATATTATCCTTCAACTCCTTCTCAATTGCATATTTGTAACATTGAATAACAAAACTATTCAACGACACATTTTCTTTTTGTGCAATAACTGACATTTTATCAAGCAAAGATTTCGGAAACCCAAAAGTTCTGTTGGCTGTTTCTTTATTATGGCTTTAAACATATTATCACCTTTTTCAGCAATCACACTTTTCTTTAAGCATTTCTGCCAAATATGACAAAACCGCAACATTCTTCTCAGAAATGCCATCAACATATACCGCAGCACCCATGTCCATTCCAAGCAAATAATCAGTGGACACATGAAAAATTTTTGCAAGCTCAATAATATATTGAGTTGACGGAACAGATACGCCAACCTCCCAGCCATTCACTGCTGAACGGCTCAATCCGCATTTTTTTGCCAGTTCGGCTTGCGTCAAACCCGCTTCCAGTCTCAACGTTTTTATTCTTTCAGATAAAGTAAATAATTCTTTATACATAATATCTCTCCATTTCACCAAAACTAAAAAAGAATCGAGCAAATGTTACCTATCTTTTTCTCATAATAGATTTTATAACAATCAAAAAGATTTTTCGCTATCAAAATGATTTTTATACTTGACAATCTACTTTTTTTTTGTGCTATAATCAGGTAAAATAAAATCATTCTATAAATATATCTCTCATATGATTTATATAGGGGGTGATTTTATTGTTTTCACTGTTTTTTGACTACATAAGAACCCTGCTCATTTTCGCAGGCTATGTTACGGGCTCGGCAACATTCCCAAAGCCTCTTACCCCAGAAGAAGAACAGGAGTATCTCGAAAAATTCAAAAACGGCGATGAAAATGCAAAAAATATACTTATAGAGCGTAATCTGCGGCTTGTTGCTCATATTGCAAAAAAATACTGCGGCGAAAAAAATCCCGAGGATTTGATTTCCATAGGTACAATAGGGCTTATAAAAGGAGTTAATACCTTTGACCCCGATAAAAAATCACGTCTTTCTCCCTACATCGCACGATGTATCGAAAACGAGGTTCTTATGAATCTGAGAATGTCTCAGAAACAAAACCGCGAAATATCTATCGAAGAAAGCATCGGCGTAGACAAAGAAGGAAACAGCATGACATTTGCCGATATTCTCGTTCCCGATGAAAAAGATGTGCATGATATAGTTCAGGATAAGCTTGAAGCCGGAATGTTATATAAAGCAATGGATAAGGTTTTATCACCCGACGAAAAAAATATTATCGTATGGAGATACGGCTTATCAAATTCAAAAAGAAAAACACAGCAGGAGGTTGCCGATATTCTCGGAATTTCAAGAAGTTATGTTTCCCGTATTGAAAAACGCTGCTTAAAAAACTTGTTTGATGAACTGAAAAGTGCACGTGAAAATTAATTTTTTTATTTTTTACTCAATATTTTTTATTAAAATTGCATAAATTCCACAGTTGTGAACAAATTGTACAAACTGTGGAATTTGAAAAAAAGACCCGCATTAAACCACACAAAAACAGATCTCAAATTCCACACCCCCTTTATTTTCATTTTGACATTTTTGGCATAATGTAGATATTTTGCAAAAACACTTGATTTTTTTGTCAAATTAAAATATAATGTTCCTGCAAATGTTTTTTGTATTTAAGGGGGGACTTTTTTTATGATTACTTCATCACCGCATTTAAAAAGCTATATGCTTGATTATATGCACAATTCAGGAATTTCAATACGTACAAAAGGCAGTAAATATCTTTACCTTGCAATAATATCGTATATTAACGGAACCGAAAAAATGACCGATATATACCGAATGATTGCAGATGCGGAACATACATCCGAGTGCAGTATAGAAAGGAGTATCAGAAACTGCATTAAAACAGCATGGAAAATATGCAGGGAAGATAAACGCAGCTCACTGTTTCCATATCGTGACGCTCAGCGTCCTCCCTCAAACGGTGAAGTGATTTCTGTATTTGCAAATAAAATTGCACTCAGATTTCTCTAAAATAAAATATTTTTGTATATTTTGCGTCTTTACGTAAACATTAAAATGATATATAATATATTATATTAATTGAAACGAGGGACTGCAAAATGAAAAGAATTTTAACAATACAGGATATATCATGCGTAGGGAAATGCTCTCTCACCGCTGCATTGCCTATTATTTCGGCAATGGGCGTTGAATGCGGGATTTTACCTACGGCAGTATTATCCACTCATACAGCCTTTGAGGGCTTTACTTTCTGCGACCTTACCGATGAAATCAAAAACATAAAAAATCATTGGCTTCGTGAAAATATTGACTTTGACGCAATCTATACAGGTTATCTGGGTTCAATGAAACAAATTGCGCTTGTATCGGAAATATTTGATGATTTCAAAAATAATGATAATCTTATAATTATAGACCCCGTAATGGGCGACAACGGTAAATTATACCCCGGATTTTCCAATGACTTTCCGAAAGAAATGCTTAAGCTTTGTTCTAAAGCAGATATAATTCTTCCGAATATAACTGAGGCTTGCTTTATGCTCGGCAAGGAATATATCGAAAAAGGATATGATGAAAATTATATTAAGGATATGCTCCGTGAGCTTTGCACATACGGCGCAAAAATATCCGTTATAACAGGCGTAAGCTTCAATGACGGCAAGCTTGGTGTTATGTCCTACAATTCCGAAACAAATAAGTTTTTCAGCTATTATAACGATGAAATCAAGGCACGTTATCACGGCACGGGAGACGTTTTTGCAAGCTGCATGACGGGAGCTTTAGCACGAGGATTATCTGTTGAAAATTCACTTAAGCTCGCCGCAGATTATACCGCAAAAGCAATTCAGGCAACAATAAACGATAAAAACGGGAATTGGTACGGAGTTAATTTTGAGCAGGAAATTCCATATTTACTTGACTGTATCGCTAAAATACTGTAATAACAAAAACGCCGCAAATAAAATCTGCGGCGTTTTTTTATTTTAAAAATCTGTTTACTATATATTCATTTGCTTCTTTTTCCATTGCATCATCAAGCATTGAAAGTTCTGTAAAATCGGAATGCTTTTTCTTTAGAGCATTTGTAAGAACATAATCACATAATTTCGGATTTTTCGGAAACAACGGTCCGTGAAGATACGTTGCCACAACATTCTTATAAATAACGCCCTCCGCCCCTGCTTTATCCGAATTTCCGCTGCCGAACAAAACCTTTCCGAGCGGCTTATGATTATTTATATATGTTCTTCCTCCGTGATTTTCAAACCCGACAATTGTATCATCAATAAAATCTGCTTGTAAAACTATATTGCTTATAAGACGTCCTTTCCCCTGTTCCGTATAAATATCCAGAATATCAAGTCCCTCTATCGTTTCGTCTTCAAGCTTATAATATTTTCCCAAAAGCTGATAACCGCCGCATACCGCAACAAGCGAGCCGCCGTTTTCAACAAAGCCCTTCAAATCGTCTTTGTGTTCAAGCAGACTGTGACAAACTATTTTCTGTTCCCTGTCAGAGCCGCCGCCAAGAAAGACTATATCAATATCAGATAAATCAAAATCATTATCCTCCATTGTAAATGCAATAACTTCGCACTCTATCCCGCGCCATTCCAATCTTTTGCGCATACATTCAATATTCCCCTTATCTCCGTAAAGGTTCAGCAAATCAGGGAAAAGATGCATTATCTTTAATTTCATTCTTTACCTCTCTCCTTTAACAGTTCATTTAAAACGCCCTCCGTCGGGAACAGCGCCGTATAATTCACCAGCACATATACAGCCTCCGAATCGGTTTCAAGAGCCTTTATAACCGCCTCTTTCATATCTGATGTTATAAAATCAGGAATAATATCGGCATATTTAAAACGCAGGCTTATATCCCATTTCCGTATTCCCGTTGTCGTAAGCGTATTCAGATTTTCGTCCTTAATTTTATCAAAATCCACGTCCCAGAGCCATGACACATCACGTCCGTCATTTGCAAGGTCGTTTATTGCAATTATAACGTCCTTTTTACGGTCATCGGTATTGACCGTCGATATAGCCTGATTAAATCCGGCAGGATTTTTTGATAAACTTAAAATTACAGGCTTTTTAAATAAAAATTCCTGCATACGTCCAATCTGAGGCTTGTATCCCGAAAGCAGTTTTGAGAAATCATCAGTGCTCTCGCCCAGTGCCGTCAGTGCACCGTATACAGCAATAAGGTTATATATATTATAAAAACCCTTATAATTAATTTCCATAGGCTGACCGTTTATTGTAAAGCGCATCGGAGTTTTCAGAGAAACATTCTTAACCTCAATATCTATATTCGGTCTTTTAAATCCGCACGACGGACAATAATAATCACCCAACTGACTGTAATGATAATAATTATATTCCTGCTGAGTTCCGCATACAGGGCAGAACCGTCCCTCCTTTGTATCGTCAAGCTGCGGTAAAACCTTTTCGGAAATACCGTAATATATGACATTATGTCCCTTTCCGAACTGAACGCACAGCGGGTCGTCGCCGTTTAACACAAGCTTGATATTCGGAACTTTTGCAATTGCTTCTTTTAAAATATTTGACGTTATATCAATCTCACCGTATCGGTCAAGCTGGTCTCTGAAAAGATTTGTTATAACCATAACATCAGGCTTAACATAATCAAACACTATTCTTGTGTATGCCTCGTCAATTTCAAGACAGGCATAATCTACCGACAGCTTTCCCGTAAGACTTGCCGCCTGCAAAAATGTTGTAGCAACGCCGTTTAGCATATTCGCACCAAGCTTATTGCACAGTACTTTATAGCCTTTTGCTTCAAGAGCCGAACACATAAGGTTATTTGTTGTTGTTTTACCGTTTGTTCCGCAGGTAACAATAACTCCCTTTTTTACATATTTATTTAAATCTTTCACCAAATCGGGGCAGATTTTAAGTGCAAACTCACCCGGACTTGACGATGATTTCTTTCCTATCATTTTTCCTGCCAGCGTAAGCAGCTTACCAACCCAGACAGCAAGTAATTTTCGCATTTCACTTCTCCATTCCGCCGCTTAATGCGGCACAAAATATTGTATAATAAACTAATTATACCATATATTAATAAAATTGCAAGATTTTTTTAATTTATTCCGCATAAATCTCTTACAGCCTCGCCTGCAAGCATAATACCGGCACATGCAGGAACAAACATTGCACTTGCCGGAGCGTGTCTGCCGTTTTCGCTTATAACTGATTTCATCGGTTCTTCCTTAGAATAAATCACCTTTAATTTCCGTATACCCCTTTTCTTCAGCTCTCTGCGCATAACTCTTGCCAAAGGACATACGCTTGTACTGTATATGTCTGTAATTTCGAGCATTTCGGGATGCAGCTTATTTCCCGTCCCCATAGATGACAATATAGGTATATTATTTTCACAGGCACGCTTTATCAGCTCAAGCTTTGCCGTAACATTGTCAACTGCGTCAATTATATAATCATATTTCGTCAAGTCAAGCTTATCGGCAGTATCGGGCATATAAAACATTTTTATCGGCGTTATTTCCGCTTCGGGATTTATACGTTTGAGACGTTCATACATCACCGCCGTTTTTTCTTTTCCCACCGTTGACATATCCGCAATTATCTGTCTGTTAATATTTGTTATGTCAACAATATCCTTATCAATAATGTCAAGTCTGCCGATTCCCGTGCGCACAAGCGTTTCTGCCGCATATCCGCCCACTCCGCCTATACCGAATACAGCTGCTTTTGAATTTTTCAATTTTTCTGCTGCCTCGTTTCCTATAAGCATATGCGTTCTTAAAAATTTATTATCCATATTCATATCCCCAAAAAAGGGGTGCTGCGTCAGGCAACACCCCTCCGAAATTATTTTGTTTCGCTTGTATCCGTATTTTCTGCGGATGCGTCAGCTTTCTCTGTCGGAGCCTCCGTAGGTTCGGCAGTCGGTTTAGGTGACGGAATAGCCGCTATTACATCGTCAAACTTCTCCACCGTTGTACCTGCTTCTTCATTGACTTTTGTTATCCCGTCCTTTATTTTCTTAATCTTCAATGATGATTTTACCGAATCCTTATTCTGTTCAAAAAGCTCATTAAATTTTGAATCGCTTTCATCAAGAGGCAAGCGCTCAATTACATGATAACCGTATGAGCTTTGACACATCGTAAATTCGCCCGGCTTAATCGAACGAACAGCATCCTCAAATTCGCTTACCATATCGCCCTCTGTAAATACATATCCGTCAGGTGAACTCTTGCTGCCCGGGTCTTCTGACATATTCTGAACCATAGCATTAAAATCCTCACCTTTTTTAGCCTTTGCCAAAACATCCTCGGCTCTTTGCTTAACGTGTTCATCATCTTCGCCGTCATCTCTGTTTGTCATAAGCAGAACATGAGTTGCACGGAGATAGTTATCCTTAAAATAGGCTTTCGCCTCTTCATCTGTAGGGTCTTCAACATTTAAATCATCGGCAATCTTTGAATAGTATACCGACTGCCCCGTGGCAATTTTCAAAGTTTCCTCATTTGCGCCATACTTTTTCAGCAGTTTTTTAAATTCCGACGCAGAGCCTGCCGCAGCCTGTTTAAAGCTTGCAAAGCTTTGTGTAAGCTGACTGTTGTCGCTATCCTCAAGTTCAACATTCTTTGCCTTTGCCGCAAGATAAATAGCCATTGCATCTTCAAAATATGAAGCCGCCTGTTCCTTTGCTTTATCATAATCCATACCGTTTGACGCATACAGGCTTGCAAGCAATTCAATATCGCCCTGAGTAACATTCAAATCTCCTGCTTTAATAGCTGTCTTACCCGCTCCGCAGCCCGTTAAAAGAGTTGCCGCAACAAGCGCTGCAGCCGCAATTTTTGTGAATTTTTTCATTTTTATCCTCCATTTTTATAACTCGTTATTTTACAAAAAACATATAATGTAAGTATACTCTTATTTTTCACTTTCGTCAAGTGATGTAACAACATTTAACAAATCGTTTACAATTTTTAATATATTCTGTGCTTTCAGCTTTACACTTATTGCTGGTTCTTTTTGGGAGAGCACTCTTATCTGCAAAGGATACGCCTTATCAAGAGACATTATAATCTGCGGGGTCAGCCGTCCGTCGGCAAACTTCAATATAAGCTGTGCGCCATGCTGGATTATCTCTATAACTCCCGCCTCTTTTGCATGAACCTTCAGCGACGCCACTTCAATTATATTTTGAACAGCCTTAGGTATATCTCCGTAACGGTCGACAAGTTCATCTTCAATTCTAAATCTGTCGTCCTCATTTTCAATTGCCGCAATTTTTTTATACATATCAATTCTCTGATTTGGGCTTTGAATATATGTCTCGGGCAGATATGCGCTGATTTCAATATCAATCGTAACATTATGTTCCTCCTCAGCCTTTTCACCCTTTGCACTGCTTATACTTTCGCTCAGTATTTTACAGTACATATCATATCCGACGCTGTCCATATGTCCGTGCTGTTCGGGTCCGAGCAGATTTCCCGCTCCTCTGATTTCCAAATCACGCATGGCTATTTTAAATCCCGAGCCAAATTCCGTAAATTCCTTAACCGCCTGCAATCTCTTTGACGCAACCTCCGACAAAATGCTGTCGGGACGGTATGTCAGATACGCATATGCGGCTCTGTTTGAACGTCCGACTCTTCCTCTTAGCTGATAAAGCTGTGCAAGCCCCATTTTATCGGCATTTTCGATTATTATCGTATTTGCGTTCGGAATATCAAGCCCCGTTTCGATTATTGTCGTACAGACAAGAACATCTATCTTCCCCTCCGACATATCGAACATGATTTCTTCAAGCTCATCTTCTTTCATTTTGCCGTGACCCACGGCAATTTTTTTGTCGGGAAACTGTTCCTGAATCCATGCCGCTTTTCGGTGTATTCCCTGTACCCTGTTAAACAGATAGAACACCTGACCGCCTCTTGACAGCTCATTTCTTATTGCGTCAAGTATCACAACCGGATTATCCTCCAGCACATACGTCTGAACGGGATAGCGGTTTTGCGGAGGTTCGGTCAAAACGCTCATATCCCTTACGCTCGTCATTGCCATATGCAGAGTTCTCGGAATAGGCGTTGCCGTCATTGTTAAGACGTCGACATTATTTTTGATTTCTTTCAGTCTTTCCTTATGTGCCACGCCGAAACGCTGTTCCTCATCTACAACAAGCAGTCCCAAATCCTTGAACACAACGTCCTTTGATAAAAGCCTGTGTGTTCCTATGATAACGTCAATTTCGCCCGTACGCAGCTTTTTTATGATTTTTTGCTGCTGTGATGCGGTTCTGAAACGTGAAAGCATTTCAACTTTAATCGGAAATCCCGACATTCTTTTTATAAAAGTCTCGTAATGCTGCATTGCAAGAATTGTCGTAGGGCAAAGATATGCAACCTGTTTTGAATCGTTTATCGCCTTGAAAGCCGCTCTGAGCGCAACCTCCGTTTTACCAAAGCCAACGTCTCCGCAAAGAAGTCTGTCCATAGGCTTTGTTTTTTCCATGTCCTCCTTGACTTCCTCAATTGATTGCAGCTGGTCTTCCGTTTCCTGATACGGGAACGTATCTTCAAAATCCTTTTGCCACGGCGTATCGGGGCTGAATGCAAACCCCTGTGACTGCTCACGCTGTGCATATAAATGTATAAGCTTCTGTGCCAATTCGTCCGTTGACGCTTTTACCTTTGCCTTTGTCTTATTCCATTCACTGCCGCCCAATCTGTTCAGTTTGACCTGCTTATCCGCACTGTTTCCGATATACTTATACAGCATATTCATCTGGTCTATCGGAACATAAAGACAATCCGTACCCTTATACTGAATTTTAAGATAATCCTTTAAAACTCCGCCGACATTCATCTTCTGCGTACCCTTGTACTCGCCTATTCCGTGAGCCGAATGAACCACATAATCCCCGGGTGAAATATCGTTATACGAACGTATTCTGTTTGCATTGTCCTCTTTTCTCCTGCGCCTGCTGCGCTTTTGTTCAAATATTTCATTATCGGAAACAAGAACAAATTTTATATCGGGGTATTCAAATCCTTTTTTTATACGTCCCCGCATGACAACGGTTTCACCCTTTTTAAACTCTCCGTTATCATCGGTAAATCTCGCCTTAATTCCTTTATCATTCAGAACTCCCGCAAGATTTTCGCCTCTTCCTCTCGTTGCAGTCAGAATAACTGCCGTATACCCGTTCTTCTGCCATTTCCGCAAATCTTCATACAAATAGTCAAGCTTGCCGTGGAATGAAACCGTTGTTTTCGTAAGGAAATTCACAAGCGATTTATATTTAAAATCGTTTGATGTATGTGTGAGCGTTTCAAGAGATATAACCGTATTTTCACACATTTTATGCAAAGCGTCATTATATCTCACAAAATAGCTGTCTTTATCCTTTCCGATAACGCCCTTGTTTTTCAGCTCCGTTATAAGCTCGCTTTTTTCCCATTCAAAGGTTTTTCCTCTTTCACATATTCTTTTAGGGTCTATAATGAATATGTTATTGTTATCGTTAAAATAATCCAGCAGCGACGGAATTTCCCCGTAGATAAGAGAAATATATTTATCTATTGACGGAAAATAACGTTTCTCTGTCAGACTCTCGCATTCAGCAGACGTTACCTCCGTAAAGTATTCATTATCGGCATATTTGTCAATACGTTTCTTTAATATCTTTGCTATTTCCGACTGTTTTTCATTTGTTATTACCGCTTCCCTTACGGGAATAATAACGGCAGAATTTATTTTATCAAGCGACCTTTGCGATACCTTATCAAACAAACGTACCGAATCCGTTTCATCATCAAAAAATTCAATACGCAGCGGATTCTCATAATTCGGAGAAAATACGTCAAGAATACCTCCCCGAAGTGCAAACTGACCCTCACCCTCAACAATTTCCTCTCTTGAATATCCCATTATAACAAGGCGCTCACACAGTTCATGCAAATCAAATGTGTCGCCTAAATTTATATTTATTGAATACTCTTTCAATTTTTCGGGAGGTATTGTATACTGTAAAACCGCATCAAGGCTTGTTACAACAATTTTCTTTTTGCCGTCCGAAAGGCTGTTTACAACACTCAAACGTGTATTTTCATTATCGTGTCCGCTCGTTTCAATGTTGTAAAATATATATTCCTTGCTCGGGAACACAAGCACATCATCGGTGTAAAATGCCAAATCCGTTTCCAGTTCCGCAGCCTCCATGTCACTGTAACACACAACAAGCGTATTTTTATCCTGCCCGTTAAACAGCGAATATATAAGCTGTCCCCTTGCCGCCTCTTCAACGCCCGAAACGGACACAGGCGAGCTTGAAAGCGCCTGTTTCAGCTCGCCGTATTTTGAATAGTCACATAAAATATCAGTTAAATTCATTTTTTTCTCCATTTATAAACAGGATTATTTACCGTTAAACTTATTCATTGCCGACTGCGGTCCGTTCTTTATAATTTCCTCAACAGCCGATTTTGCACGCTTTATAGCGTCCTCCATAATCGGTATTTCTTCTTTTGTAAACCGCCCGAGTACGAAATCCGCAAGCTCATAATCATCATGCTTAGGTGCGCCTACTCCCATTCTTATTCTCGGAAATTCATCACTTTGCAGCATATATATTATCGACTTCAAGCCATTATGACCGCCCGCACTGCCTTTCGGGCGTATACGCAGACGACCTGTATCTATATTTATATCGTCACTTATTACTATCACATTTTCTATCGGAACTTTAAAGAAATTCACAAAATCTATAATACTTTCTCCGCTGAGATTCATATAAGTCTGAGGCTTGATAAGATACGTTTTTTCTCCGCTTATCTCACATTCGCCGTACAGTGCTTTATATTTCAATTTGTTTATTTTAACATTATATTCGTCCGCTATATAGTCTATTGTATGAAACCCTATATTATGACGTGTCATGTCATATTGTCTGCCCGGATTGCCCAGTCCTATTACCAAATACATTGTTATTCTCCTTTGTCATAAAATTCGGGAATAAAGCTTTCGCTCGCTGTTTCTCCCTCTTGTATAAACACATTTTCCATCTCGTGTTCAATACAGTATTCTATCATTGTTTCATATTGCTTCGGGTTTAATCTTTGATTAAGCTCGGGAATATTCTCTACCGCCGGCATAGGCGTATACTGATTCATAAGGCTTATGTAAATTTTATCACCGTACGTTTTACGAAGATAGTCCATAATTTTTTTCGTATCAAAAAGCAAGTGCGGAAGCATTAAGTGCCGCACAAGCATACCTTTTTTCATAATTCCGTTCTCATCAAGCTCGGCGCTCCCGACCTGCGAATACATTTCATTCAATGCCGCAGCGGCTGTTTTGAAATAATTCGGCGCTGACGAATATTTTATTGCGTACTTATCATCAAAATATTTCATATCGGGCATATAAATATCAATATACCCGTCAAGCATTTTTATTGTTTCGGTACTTTCATATCCGCCGCAGTTATACAGAATCGGCAAAGTCAAACCGTTTTCTTTTGCAATATCAAGCGCATTTATAATCTGCGGTACATAATGAGTCGGTGTAACAAGATTTATATTGTTTGCACCACGGTTTTGCAAATCAATAAAAATATCCGCCAGTTCACGCTCCGTTACATAATATCCGCTTCCGCCCGTACTTATTTTCTGATTTTGGCAATATACGCATTTAAGTGTACAATGTGAAAAAAACACCGTTCCCGAACCGCTTTCTCCCGAAATACACGATTCTTCCCAAAAGTGCAGAGCCGCTCTTGCAATTTTCACTTTATTTCCCGCTCTGCAAAAGCCCGTTTCAAAGTTTCTGTCAATACCGCATTTTCTGGGACACAGCAAACACCGCAAAAAATCATCTCCGTTTTAAATTGATTTTATACCCAACTCATTCACATAATTTACCGCACTTGTTGCCGCAACAGCGCCGTCGGCAGCGGCGGTAATCACTTGCCGCAGCGGAGTTGTTCTCACATCGCCCGCCGCAAAAATTCCTTTTATATTTGTTTCAAGATATGCGTCGGTTTTTATAAATCCCCTTTCGCATAACTCCACACCGCAGTCTGCCGCCAATTTTGAATCGGGCTGAATCCCTATCGCTATTATAACTCCGCTTACTTTTAATACGCCCTTTTCTCCGTTAGCCGTATTTTGGGTTTTAATCTCGGATACCGTATTACTTCCTATGAACCGTTCCGCTACAGTATCCGTCAAAATTGTTATATTTCCGACAGCCTTGACCTTTTCAAGAATCGTAGCCGCACCCCTGAATTTTTTTGAACGGTTGAGCAAATATACTCTTTTGCATATCGGCGCAAGATACAAAGCGTCCTCCAATGCAGTATTTCCGCCGCCGATTACCGCAACCTCCTTATCTTTAAAGAAAGCTCCGTCACAAGTTGCACAGTATGACACTCCCGCTCCCGTAAATTCCTGTTCGCCTTCAATCCCCAAAAGCTTGGGTGACGCTCCCATAGCGAATATAACGGATTTTGTCATATATCTGTTTCGCCTTGTATTTATAATTTTCACGCCGTATTCGGCATTATCTATTGAACGTACGGACTCACTCACAAAAGCCGCACCGAATTTTTCCGCATGCTTACGCAGGTTTTCCGCAAGTTCCTCTCCCGTCGGGTTATTAAAGAAACCCGGATAATTGTCAATTTCGTTTGTCCGCATAACCTGACCGCCGCAGGCAAGCTTTTCAATTACAAGCGTTTTCATACCGCCTCTTCCCGCATAAATTGCCGCACTCAGTCCGGCAGGACCTCCGCCTATTATAATAACATCATACATATAAATTCCTCCAATTCATGAGCAAAAGTAAACAGATTACTGTACAATAACACAACGACATATGCTGATACTTCGAGTGTTTGAGGACAGTGAGATGCGCCGCTTATTTTTTGATATAGGCCTCTATTATATAGCGCGGACGCCTCTTAACCTCCTTGTACATCTTGCCGATATATTCGCCGATAAGACCGATTGACAGTAGCTGCACTCCGCCGATAAACCATATTGAGACCATGAGCGACGCCCAACCGGCTCCCGTATTTCCTATAAATTTTTCATACAAAGTATATATGCCCATAATTACGGCAAAAATACACACTATTAACCCCAATGCACTTATCATTCTTATCGGGCTTACGCTAAACGAGGTTATTCCGTCAAACGCAAATGAAAGCATTTTCTTGAGTGGATATTTTGATTCTCCCGCAAATCTCTCGTTTCTGTCATAATATACACAATCCGACTTAAAGCCCGTAAGAGGAACCATTCCTCTCAAAAACAAATTGCGTTCCTCAAACTGCGACAGCGCATTCATAGCTCTTTTACTCATAAGTCTGTAATCTGCATGATTATAAACCATTTTCACTCCCATAAACTGCATAAGCTTATAAAAAGCCACAGCCGTCGTCCGCTTAAAAAACGTATCTGTTTCACGTTTTTTTCTCACTCCGTATACCACGTCACAGCCGTCATTAAACTTCTTTACCATATCAGGAATAACATTAATATCGTCCTGTAAATCTGCGTCAATTGATATTGCACAGTCACATTCGTCCTTTACGGTCATGAGCGCACCGAAAAGAGCGTTTTGATGCCCTGCGTTTGCGGCTAATTTTATACCTCCGAACAAGTCATTCTCATGAGTAAGCTTATCTATAATGCTCCAAGTATTATCTTTTGAACCGTCATCAATAAAAATTATACGGCTTTCTTTGCTTATTATTCCGTCACTGAGCATACGTTCAGCAAGCTCCAGCATACGTTTTGAGGTTTCGGGCAAAACAGCCTCCTCGTTATAGCACGGAACAACAATATACACTTTTGTCTGCACATCAATTCCTCCTAATCTCCATATAATTATACACTATTTTGACATAATTTACAATAGCATTTTTAAATAATTAAAATATTTTTTATAAAGGAGCAATAAAAAAACGACACATCAACAGACTGACACATCGTTTTAATTCGGGATTTTACACTATATCGACCGAAACTTTTTTGTTTTCCTTTGCGGCCGCAGCCTTTACAACAGTTCTTATTGCTTTTGCAATCCTTCCCTGTTTCCCTATTACCTTACCCATGTCGCTTTCCGCAACCCTGAGCTCCAGAGTCACCGTTTCTTCTTCGCCGCTGACTTCCTGTATGTCTACCTGTTCCGGATAATCCACAAGCGACTTGGCTATTGCTTCCAATACTTCTCTCATTGGCTTGTCCTCCGAAATCAGATAATATTATTTTTCTTCAAAAGTGCCTTTACGGTATCTGTCGGCTGTGCGCCGTTACCAATCCACTTCTTTATTGATTCTGCATTAAGATTTACCGTTGCGGGGTCTGTTAAAGGATTGTATGTTCCAACCTCCTCTATAAATCTTCCGCCTCTGGGGTATCTTGAATCAGCTACAACAACTCTGTAGAAAGGAGCCTTTTTAGCACCCATTCTTCTAAGTCTTATTTTTACTGCCATCATTTTCACCTCCCAAACAAAATGATTTGTATATAAGTTTTACTTAATACCTGAATTCAACCGGGCATACCCTTACGCAGACGTTTCAACATTCTCTGTTGTTTTCCGCTGCCCAATTGCTTTATTACCTTCTGCATATCCTCAAACTGCTTTAAAAGCTGGTTTACATCCTGCACTCTTGTGCCGCTGCCCTTTGATATTCTTACCTTTCGGCTTGCGCCTATAAGCTTCGGATTGCGTCTTTCTTCCTGCGTCATTGACTGTATAATTGCCTCAATATGTTTTAAGCGTTTTTCGTTTTCTTCGGTATCAACGCTTTCAATCATCTTTTTGTCAACACCTGGCAGCATTCCCAAAATCTGCGAAAACGAGCCAAGCTTTTTGATTTGCTTTAACTGCTCCAGAAAATCATCAAAATCAAACTGCTGTTTTCTGAGCTTTGCTTCAAGCTCTCTCGCCTGTTTATCGTCAATTGCCTCCTGTGCTTTATCAATAAGAGTAAGCACATCGCCCATACCGAGTATTCTCGATGCCATTCTGTCGGGGTGGAACTGCTCCAAATCACTTAGCTTTTCTCCGACCGACGCAAATTTTATCGGCTTACCCGTAACCTGTTTTACGGACAAAGCCGCACCGCCTCTGGTATCGCCGTCAAGCTTTGACAAAATAACTCCCGTTATATCAAGCTGTTCGTTAAAGGATTTTGCAACATTTACGGCGTCCTGACCTGTCATTGCGTCAACAACAAGCAAAATTTCCGTCGGATTTAATTCCGACTTAATTTCCGCAAGCTCCTCCATGAGCTGTTCGTCTATATGCAAGCGTCCCGCCGTATCTATAATTACCGGGTCGTTACCGTGTTTTACGGCATATTCAACCGCCTCTTTGGCAATTTTTACGGGGCTTATATCTGTCCCCATTTCAAAAACAGGAATCTGCACTTGGTCTCCCAAAACCTGCAGCTGCTTTACCGCCGCCGGTCTGTATACATCACATGCAACCATTAACGGACGTTTTCCCTGTTTGCGCTGATTCAGCGCAAGCTTTCCCGTTGCCGTGGTTTTACCTGCACCCTGCAAACCGCACATCATAATTACAGTAGGCGGTCTGTTTGAAAATTCAAGTCTTGACGTTTCTCCGCCAATCATTTGAGTCAGTTCGTCATTTACTATCTTTACAAGCTGCTGTGCAGGCGTCAGAGATTCCATAATCTCCTGACCGAGTGCTTTTTCGGAAACGGCCGCAACAAACTCTTTTACAACCTTAAAGTTTACGTCAGCCTCCAAAAGAGCCAGCTTTATTTCACGCATTGCGTCCTTTATATCTTTTTCGCTGAGCTTGCCCTTGCCTCTCAGCTTTTTGAACACACCCTGGAGCTTATCTCCCAAGCTTTCAAATGCCATACCGCCGCCTCCTTCAGATTTCGTTTTCAATACTTATAAGTATTTCACGCATTTTTTCCTTGCCGTCAAACTCATTTGCACAATCAAGAATTTCTTTTATTCTGTCAAGCTTTTCCTTAATATCAAGAAAATGCTTTGCTAATCCCAACTTTTCCTCAAGCTCGTTAAGCTGACGCTCGCCATGCTTTATTGCGTCCCGCACGCCCTGACGGCTTATCTCGATTTCATCTGCAATTTCCGACAATGACATATCACTGTTGTAGTACATATCAAGAACATCAAAACGCTTATCGGTAAGCATACCGCCGTAAAAATCCATAAGGATTGAAATGCTTAAATCCTTTGCCATAATTATCACCTGTAAAGTATTTTATCTTTACACCATAAAAGATTATACACTATCATTTGCAAATTGTCAATAGTTTATTAAAAAAAAGTTGTAAAATTTTTTCGGATTTTACAACTTTTTTTAATATTGATACTTCAAGTATTTGAAAACGGTAAGATGTGCTGCTTATTATGGTGATATGAAAAAGAAGCAAGCAGATTACCGCTTGAAAATACGCCGACGTATGCTGATACTTCAAGTATTTGAAAACGGTAAGATGTGCCGCTTATTTTTCATATCAGACTCCGCTGTAAGCAGAAAATCCCCCATCCACCGGCACAACCACGCCTGTAACAAAGCTCGACGCCTCGTGGCAAAGCAGCCACAGCAAAGTTCCGACAAGCTCCTCTCTTTCGCCGAAACGTCCCATAGGCGTCTGTGAAAGAATTTTTTCCGAACGTGCGGTATATGTTCCGTCCTCGTTAAGCAGCAAATTTTTATTTTGCTGTGTAAGGAAAAACCCCGGCGCTATTGCGTTTACTCTGATTCCCGCTTTTGAGAAATGTACGCTCAGCCATTGAGTGAAATTCGATACGGCGGCTTTTGCTCCGCTGTATGCCGGTATCCTTGTAAGAGGAGTAAATGCGTTCATTGATGAAACATTTATTATTGACGCATCTTTCTTACCCAATAAATCATGTGCAAATACCTGCGTCGGCAAAAGCGTGCCGAGGAAATTCAGATTAAACACAAATTCAATTCCGCTCGGGTCAAGGTCAAAGAAAGTCTTTACACCTTCAATTGTTTCATCGGCAGGGTCATAATAATCGTTTGTCGTATTCCCTTTCGGATTGTTACCTCCCGCACCGTTGAGCAAAATATCAATAGTACCGAATTTTTCGTTTATTATCTTCTTTGCATTTTCAAGGCTTGCCTTATCAAGAACATTTGCGGAAATACCTATTGCAGTACCTCCGTTTTTCACAATTTCACCGGCAACCCTGTCGGCGCTTTCTTTGTTTAAATCAAGAACCGCAACTTTCGCTCCGCATGACGCTATCGCATCAGCAAAACAACTGCACAGCACTCCGCCGCCACCCGTTACAACGGCTACTTTATCTTTTAAATCAACATTAAAAGGTAATTTCATAATAATCTCTCCTTATTTACTTTTGCTTACAGCTTCCCATAAACCGTTAATATACGCCGCACCAAGCGCACGGTCAAAAAGTCCGTATCCGGGCTTTCCAGTTTCGCCCCATATCATTCTTCCGTGGTCAGGGCGAATGTATCCGTCAAAGCCTTCATCATAATATGCCTTTACAATTCCGTAAATATCAAGCGAACCCGAATCCGTTCTGTGCGCAGCTTCTTCAAAACATCTCTCTCCCGTTATTTTCACGTTTCTTATATGCGCAAAATGAATCCTGTCCGCAAAGCTGTGAACCATATCGACTATATCGTTATTCGGGTCAACGCCCAAAGAACCGCTGCATAGTGTTAAGCCGTTATATTTGCTGTCATACAGCTTTAAAAACCTTTCGATATTTGCCTTATTCGTAATTATTCTCGGCAGTCCGAATATGCTCCATGGCGGGTCATCGGGATGAATAGCCATTTTGACTTTTACCTCTTCCGCTGTTTTTATAACTCTGTCCAAAAAGTATTTCAGATTATCCCACAAATCTTCCTCCGATATATTTTTGTACTTATTCAGCAATTCCTTCATACCGTCTTTTGTATAGCTTGAATCCCATCCGGGAAGCGACAGCTCGCCCTTTAACGGATTCATTTTCAACACCGTATCATTATCGTACATTAAAGCGTTTGAACCGTCGGGCAGCCTGAATGCCAAATCCGAACGGGTCCAGTCAAATACAGGCATGAAATTATAGCACACGCAGTCAATGCCCGCCTTTGATAAATTACGTAGTGTTTCACAGTAATTTTCAATATATCTGTCTCTGTCGCCGTCTCCGGTTTTTATGTCCTCATGAACAGGAACACTTTCTATAACAGATAACTCAAGTCCTGCATCCTCAACTGTTTTTTTCAGTTTCATAATACGCTCTAAAGGCCATACCTCACCTACGGGAATATCATAAATTGCAGACACGATTCCAGTAACGCCCGGGATTTGCCTTATTTTTTCAAGGGTAACGGGGTCATCCTCACCGTACCATCTGAATGTCATTTTCATTTTTCGGTTTCCTTTCTTCGGTCTTAATTGAAGCCCTTGCCTGTCAGATAGTCATAGCTCATTTTAAGCGATTCAAACGGATTTCTGCCGTAACATTCGTCCTGCTCAACAAGCGCATACTCTACTCCTGCGTCCTCGCAAGCGGAAATAACATCGTCCCAATCTATATTTCCTTGTCCGACCTCGGCAAATCTCGGTGTATTTTCAACTATTTTCAAATCCTTGAAATGTGCACATGCTATCTTGCCCTTACGCTCTCTTATAAACTTTGACGGATTTACTCCCGCATACGAGAGCCAGTATGCGTCAAGTATAAATCTGAAATTATCCGATTTTATACTGTCCGTAATTATATCAAACGCATATACTCCGTCAATTTTCTCAAATTCAAATGCATGGTTATGATACGCAAAAATCAAATTATTTTTCTCAAGCTTCTGTGCTACCGGATTGAATTTCTCCGCAAATTCTTTTATTGTTTCCAACTTCGTGTTAAATCCCGGCATAGCTCCCAAACCGCATATTTTGCAGCCGATAGTTTTATGAAATTCTATTTCCTTTTCAATATTATTCAAATAATTATCCGCCGGGCGGTGCGTGCATACGGCAGTCAGGTTATGCTTGTCAAGAATTTTCTTTACATCATCGCCCGAAAAATCTCCTATTCCCGAAAGCTGAACAGTCTTATATCCGATTTGACTTATTTTCCCGCACGACTTATCAAAGTCATCAAGATTTTGACAAAAATCTCTTATTGTATAATACTGCGCTCCTATTCTCTTATCCATCTTTATTTCCTCCATTAATATGTGTTTGACGTATCTGCTATTACCTGTTGATTCTTTTTAACTACTTTGGAATTTTTTATTTTTTCCTGAAGTATCTCATAGAATTTATCATCAGGGAAATTATTTACATCTACCGTTTCTCCCGTCCATGCGCTTAAATGAATCGCATTTGAAACAGTCAGTCCGAAAATGCCTTCTTCACCCTTTGCCAAAAGCTCCGTTCCGTTCAGAACAGCCGACGCAAAATTCTTCAAAATACCGACGTGCTGTTCACCGCCTGAAAAATCAACGGGAATTTCACAGTTCCAGCACTCGGGGCCGCCGAACGGCGCAGTGTTGGTTTTGTTATATTCTCTTTCAGAAATTATATTTCTCCTGAATGTCATTTTATTGTCCTCAATTACAATCTTACCCATATCGCAGGCAACCTCAAGCCTGTTTGTTCCGGGGAACTCACCTGTTGATGTTATGTACTCGCCCGTTGTTCCGTTATCATACTCAAAATACGCCATAACATCGTCCTCAACTTCAATGTCATAGTATTTTCCGAATGATACCTTTGAATAAACTCTGTCGGGCATACCGAACATCCACTGCCATAAATCAAGCTGATGCGGATTCTGATTTATAAGCGTACCGCCGCCCTCGGTTTTCCATGTTGAACGCCATGCGCTGCTGTCATGATATGCCTGCGGTCTGTACCAGTCAGTAATTATCCATGTAATTCTCTTGATATGTCCCAAATCTCCTCTTTGTATCATTTCACGCAGCTTTTGATAAACGGGATTTGTTCTTTGATTGTACATAATTCCGAAAAGCTTATCTGTTTTCTTTGCAGCCTCGTTCATTTCCTTAACCTGCTTTGTATAAACTCCGGCAGGCTTTTCCGTTATAACATTCAATCCGTACTCAAATGCTTTTATGGCAAGCGGCGGATGGTCATAATGCGGAACTGCAATCAGTACTGTATCGCACAAACCACTCTTATACAGTTCTTCTGCCGTTTCAAACACCGGTACTTCCGGATATGCCTCATTTGCCGCCTTTCTTCTTGCCTCGGCAATATCGCATATTGCCGACAGCTCCATATTCGGAACTTTTCCCTCCATAAGGTTCTTACAATGCGTTGTACCCATGTTACCAAAGCCTATAATCCCTATTTTTACCTTTTCCATCGCACTTTTTTCCTTTCTTTATATTGATTTTAATATTTCCGATAATTCATTATACGCAAGCGTAAACGTACCCTCGCCGCCTTTCGGCAGTTTTTCCATTTTATCGTCCAGCTCCAGATTTTCCAGCCCATCAAAGCTGCCCAAATGCGGTTCAAGGCTCAAAAATCCGTTATAGCCGTTATCAAACAAATTTTTCAAAATATATTTGACATTTCCGATTCCGCTGCCGGCAGGAACTACTTTTCCGCTTTCAAGTGCGTCCTTGATGTGCATATATTCGATATAGTCTTTAATCTGCTCATACGCTTTTTTTGTATCCTGTCCGCACTGCACAAAATTCGCAGGGTCAAAAACAGCCTTGAAATTGTCACAGTACAGCTCTTTCATCAAATCCTCGCATCTGTCCGCAATATCGCCGTAAATTCCCTTTTCGTTTTCATGAAGAAGAACAACATGATTTTCTTTTGCATAATCAATCATTCTGCGAAGATTGTTTATTACCGTTTCTCTCTCGTCCGCCGTCCACTCATCTCCGTCATGATAAAAGCTGAATATTCTTATGTACCTTGCATCAAGCGCTTTTGCTGTTTTTACAACTCTTTTGAACAGCTCAAAATGCTCTTCAAAATCATCGCTAAGCTTAATCTTTCCTATCGGAGAGCCTATTGACGATACCTTAATTCCGTACTTCTTCATATTGTTCTTCAGCGCCGCAGCCTCATCATCATTAAGCTCCGAGATGTTTTTTCCGTCTACTCCTCTCGGTTCAAAATAACCTATTCCAAGCTTGTTTAAAACTTCAAACTGAGTTTTTATATCAGGCGCTATTTCGTCTGAAAATCCGCTTATTTTATAATTCATTTTATCAAAGTCCTTTCATTTTAATAATTCAAGTACAGTGTAACACAAAAAATATAAAAATACTATAAAAAAATTGCTGTAAATATTGCAAAAATTGCTGTTATGTGATATAATTACAAAAAGAAATTATATCAGAGGTACCGACATGAATAAAAATACGTATAATCTTTCTTACGCCACATTTAAAAAGGCTTCAAACAATAACTTTATATTGCATAATCATGATTATTATGAAATGTATATGTTTATCGAAGGAGATTCAAGATACATTGTCGAAGACAAAAGTTATCCTCTTGTGCCTTATGACATAATTATCATACGCCGCCATGAAATGCACAGAGTATTCCATAACAGTCCGAAAAAGTATAGCCGTTTCGTCTTAAATATCAATCCCGATTTTTTTAAAGAAATGAATTGTGAAGAATACGAAACGCAGTTTTTGCCGTCGAATACGGCAGGAAATAAAATTGATTCAGATGACGTTCATTCAAGCGGTATTTATGACGCATATCTGCGGCTCAAAAAATATTCCGATAATTTTACGAAAAGTGATACGCCTGTCATAACCGCAGAGGTTATCGAAATTTTATATCTTATAAACCAAATAACATCGTTTTCCAAGGGGGACACTAAAAACAAGCCTATACAACTGATAATTTCATATATAAATAAAAACTATTCCGAGGATATTACACTTGAGGATTTGTCAAAGCAATTCTATATTTCAAAATATCATTTGTGCCGTATATTCAAGCAAGCGACAGGATATACGCCGCACAGCTACATAACTCATAAAAGAATCACACGTGTAAGGGAGCTTGTCCAAGAAGGGAAAAATCTGACCGATGCTGTAAATATTGCGGGATTTGAAAATTATTCCTCTTTCTACAGGTCTTACTTAAAGGAGTACGGAAGCACACCGAAAAACCTGCTTATATCCTCAAAGGCTTAAATTTTACTTGACAAAATCTTCTTTTGTTAGTATAATATAAGATAGCTAAAGTTTCGGAAAAGGAGTAATTTTTGATATGAGTAAAAAAATGCTTTTTATTTTTAATCCCCTTTCCGGCAAAGGGCAGATTAAAAACTGTTTGGCTGATGTTATTGATATTTTTACAAAAGGCGGCTATGATGTAACGGTTCACCCTACACAGCGTCAAAATGACGCTTTTGAACTGGTTGAACGCTGTGCCGGCGGCTTTGATATTATTGTCGTTTCGGGCGGCGACGGTACGCTTAACGAAGCGGTTCACGGAGTTTTGTCACACCCCGCCGAGAGCCGATGTCCCATAGGCTATATTCCGTCGGGCACGACAATGGATTTTGCCGCAAGCCGAGGTATTCCGAAAGAACCCGTAAAGGCGGCGGAGCATATTATAAACGGAACGCCGAAAAAAGAGGATATAGGACTTCTTAACGGAAATACATTTAATTACGTTGCGGCGTTCGGTGCGTTTACAGATGTTTCTTATGATACTCCGCAGGGCGCAAAAAATATTTTCGGTCATGCCGCATATGTTGTTGAAGGTATAAAAAGAATACCGAACATTGGCGCAATTCATGTAAAGTTAAAATATGCAGACGGTGAAATTGACGATTATTTCAGTATGGGATGTATATTAAATTCAACAAGCATGGCAGGTATTAACTTTGACGGTAAATACGATGTCAGCTTTGATGACGGTTTATTTGAAATTCTTCTCGTAAAAAAGCCCGTTACTCTTATACAGGCACAGGAATTTATATGGTCTGTATTTACGGGAACGGAATCAAGCGACCAATTCCGTTTCGTTCGTTCGTCATTTGCGGATATTGAATTTGACGATGAAATAAAATGGACGCTTGACGGTGAATTCGGCGGAGCTTTTAAAAACGTCAGAATGGACGTTCTTGATAAAGCCGTTTCATTTATTTTATAAAAAACAAGCCTGTCCATTTCGGCAGCGGAAAGGTTTTAATTATGCAGGGAATTGTAAGTTCGATTGTAAGCTCACTTTCAGGAAAAATATCAAAGGAATTTATCGTATTTTTAGTATCAATGATACCGCTTCTTGAACTAAGAGGCTCAATACTTGCGGCAGGCTTTATGAATATGGAGTTTCTTCCAACATTTATCGCTGCGGTAATAGGAAATATGGTACCGATTCCGTTTATTTTAATTTTTATTAAAATGATATTTGATTGGATGAAAAAGACAAAGCACCTCGGAAAGCTTGCCTGCGGCATTGAAAAAAAAGCTCTTTCAAAATCCGAGCAAATAGAAAAATACGGATATTTCGGCTTATTTTTGTTTGTTGCCATTCCATTGCCCGGAACAGGCGCATGGACAGGAAGCCTTATATCGGTTTTGTTCGGAATGAAAAAGTGGAAATCACTGCTTGCTATATTTATGGGAGTTATAACAGCAGGCTTGATAATGTCACTTCTGGCATTCGGAATAATAAAAAATATTTTTTAAGGCAGTTGATTAAAATATGTTCAAAAACCTAATATATGATGTTAAAGCAATTTTACAGCGTGACCCTGCCGCACGCAACGGAGTGGAAGTATTTTTACTCTATTCCGGTTTTCATGCACTTTTGTGGCACAGAGTAGCGCATTTTTTCTATAAACATAAAATGAAATTTATAGGGAGACTGCTCTCACAGCTCGGCAGATTTTTTACAGGCGTTGAAATTCACCCCGCCGCTCAAATCGGAAGAGGTCTTATGATTGACCACGGTATGGGCGTTGTTATAGGCGAAACTACAATTATCGGAGATAACTGTACTATTTATCAAGGCGTAACCCTCGGCGGTACAGGCAAGGAAACGGGCAAGCGCCACCCGACCATAGGCAATAACGTTATGATAGGCAGCGGCGCTAAGGTACTTGGTCCGTTCACCGTCGGCGACAATTCAAAAATTGCCGCAGGTGCTGTAGTTCTTAATGAAGTTCCGCCAAATTCAACAGCAGTCGGTATTCCGGCAAGAGTTGTCAGACGTGACGGTGTAAACGTAACGGAATGTGACCTTGACCAGATTAAGATTCCCGACCCCATAACTCAGCAGCTATGCACCTTATCGGTACATGTTGCAGCTTTAGAACACGAATTAAAAAAGCTTAAAGAGGAAAAATAAAAAATTCCGCTCTTATGAGCGGAATTTTTTTATAATTTCTGACATTTCATCTTCTTTTGATGCAATATCGGCAACTAACTTAAACTGATTTCTTGCTCTGTCAAGATTATGATTCTCGCGATGAATCTTGAAATATGTATCTCCGTTAAGGTAGTCGGTTAAAAATCTTATACCACATTCATACGTCAGCAGCTTAACCGAGAACGGAAGTAATTCAAGTTCACGTTCCGTCAGTTTTGCACTCATTTCACTGCAATAACCTTCTGCAAAACTCTCAAATGCAGATACATTAAAATTAACCAAATCAAGATTTACTTCATCCTCTGCGCCTGTTGAGCCGCCCATTCTGAGTGCGTCTCCAAAATCATATAACGCACTTCCCGGCATTACCGTATCAAGGTCAATTACACATACAGCCTCATCCGTATCGTTATCAAAAAGGATATTATTAATCTTTGTATCGTTATGAGTGACTCTGAGCGGTATTTCTCCGTTTTCAATGCCCTTAACAACAACATCTGCAAAAACAGCATTATCAAGTGCAAATTTTATCTCATCTTTAACAGAATCGGCACGTCCTGCAATATTCTTTTCAATCGCTTCTTTCAGTGCCTCAACTCTTTTCGGTGTATTATGAAAATCCTTTATTGTTTCATGCAGTTTTTCGGCAGGATAATCGTCTAACATTCTCCCGAATCTTCCGAAACCCTTTCCTGCATTAATCAAAATCTGAGATGTAATATTATCTTCTATGGTTTTTGTGTTTTTTACAAAGTCATAAACTCTGAAAACATTGTCATTATCATATTTGTAGCAACACTGTCCGTCAGCCGTCTTTATAACCCTCATTGTTTCTCTTTCGGGATTGCCTCCCTCCGCCTTTATCTTTTCTCTCAAAAAGCTTGTCACATTTTCGATATTTTCCATTACAGCGTAAGGGTCTTTAAATACATTTGTATTTATTCTCTGCAAAATGTAACTCGGTGTTTTCGTAAGATACGTATTGTTGATGTGCCCGTTTCCGTATTCTTCAATTTTTGACTCAATATTGAATTTACTAAGGATGTCGTTCAAATCAATTTTACTCATTTGATAATCATTTACTCCTTTCAACAAGCAAAAAGCACACAAATAAACGCTTATATAAGCGTTTATTTGATTATGCCTTTTGTCCCATATCGTATAATCCGTCGTTAATCATTTTTGTTAATGCTGCACGAACCGTAGGAGTATCATCTGCATACGTCATTCCGTACCATTTTTCCGAAGTCGGAAGAACTTTTACATTTTTACCCTCTTTTGCAATTCTCAGATTAACCGCAAACGGCAAAAGAAATTCTGTCTTTTTCTCGTTTATGTTCTTTTCCAAAAAGTTCTCAAATTCCTTTTCAAGGAACGGGAAAATTCCGCAGTCAAGTCCCCACATATTCATTGACGTAACAGTGTCGTAAGGCAGTTCCGTATCCTTTGATATTTCATGAGTCTCCGTTATCGTATCAAGATAACCGTCCTTGACCGTACAAATACCTCTTGAAACAGTACCGTTATCCGAAAGAGTATTTCCAAGCTTATATCCCGCCATACACATACTGTTATGCTCGGCAAGGAAATCATACATCGTCTTATATACGCTTTTGCCATAGTAATCGTCTGCGTTGATAACAAGGAACGGATGCTTAACAGCATCTTTTGCGCATAAAATCGCATGACCTGTTCCCCACGGCTTTTCACGTGTTTCGGGTGCTTCAAAACCGTTCGGCAAAAGATTTTTTTCCTGATAAACATATTCAACATCAATCATTTTTTCAATTCTCTTACCGCAGGCTTCTCTGAAATCCTTTTCAATATCCTTTCTGATAATAAATACAGCCTTATTAAATCCTGCCTGAACAGCATCATACACGGAAAAATCAATCAGTATTTCACCATTAGGTCCTATCGGTGCCGCCTGCTTAAGTCCTCCAAATCTGCTGCCCATTCCGGCCGCCATTACAACAAGTTCAGCATTCATAACAAATTCCTCTCTCTTCAAATAAAATTAATTGCAAATTTCTATTTACAATTTACAATTTCTATGATATAATTCTACCATAAAAAGAATAATATGTCAATACATAAAAGCGTCTTAAATTTATATATTCGTATCAAAAATTTACCCAAAAGGTCGTGTTTTTATGCCTGTACCGTATCAAATCAACCGCTGTATCAATATAAGCGAAATATTTTCCATGTTTGAAACCCACTATGACAAGGGCTTTGAATTTCTCGGAGAGACGCATAATTTTTGGGAATGTCTGTACGTTATAGACGGCGAAGTGTGTGTATCGGGTGATGAAAGAATATACAATTTATGTAAGGGCGATATAATTTTTCACCGTCCAATGGAACTTCATAAATTCCATGTTGAATGTGAAAACGGCGTGGATATATTCGTGTTCAGCTTTTTTGCTGACGGAGATATAATCGGATTTTTTGAAAGAAAGGTTTTTAAACTTCTTGATTATCAGCAAGAGGTCGTCGGAAATCTGCTGTCCTACGCAAGGGACTGTTACAAAAACCTTCAAGTTTCAGATACGGGCTACAGAATGTATATGGAATGTTTTAATCATTCAAAAACATATTCGCATATGATAGAAACATACATCACACAGCTTTTTCTGCTGCTGTATGATGATAACAGCGACGCCGATGTGCTCTACACTCCGGAAACTATTGTATTTAATACTGCAGTAAAGTGCATGAGCCGGCAGCTTAATAAAAATGTCAGCGTAGACGAAATTGCATATGAATGTAATGTCAGCACATCAACTTTAAAGCGCATATTCACAAAATATGCCGGAATGAGTGTTCATAAATATTTTATAACGCTTAAAATGCAGGCTGCGGTTGATTTGCTGAACAAAGGTACAAGCGTTACCGAAATCTCGGAAAAGCTCGGTTTTGCAGGGCAAAGCTATTTTTCTGCGGCATTTAAGAGAGAGCTGGGAATTTCCCCGGCAAAATATAATAAAAATGAAGGAGATTTATAAAAATGTCGAATACAGAAATGGAAAACAAAAGAAAATTTGCCTTGTGGGCGTATGATGAGACATTCAAGAGAATAGAACAACTGTACAGAGAAGATAACTGCAGGAGCAAGTCAGAGT
>CAKSGG010000025.1 GCA_934454215.1 uncultured Clostridia bacterium | reverse complement strand
TCAAAGATTGCTGACGGAAAGGCAACAAAGATTGTTGTTCCGTCAAATATACAGGGCATGGCAGGACTTGCAACGTCGCTTAAAGAAATTATCAGTGATAAACAGTAGAAAAATGGGGCAGACGCACTGCCCTATTTTAATGACAGGGAGGATTAACATGGACAAGAATGAATTTTTAAAAGAAAACTTTGGAATAACGGACGAGATTACAGCGCTTGCGGATGAGGCTGAAAAGGAAATATCGGTACAGTTTGAATGTATCGACAATATTGCGCAGATTAATCAGCTAAAAGTGCTGAAAGCCTTTTATGATAATCATGTGGGCGAGGCGAATTTTGCGTCTACTACGGGATACGGATATGACGATATCGGCAGAGATACGCTTGATAAAGTGTATGCGCAGGTATTTGATGCGGAGGATGCGGTTGTAAGGCATAACTTTGTGAACGGTACTCATGCTTTATCAACAATGCTGTTCGGCGTTTTAAGACCGGGGGATTTGCTTGTTGCGGCTACGGGAAAACCGTATGACACGCTTGAAGAAGCAATCGGAATTACGGGAGAAAAGGGAAACGGCTCATTAAAGGATTTCGGTATAGAGTATAAGGAAATATCACTGCTTGATAACGGCAAGGCTGATATGGAAACACTTGAAAACGTATTGAAAAGCACAAAGGTTAAGGCGGTTATGATACAGCGCTCAAAGGGATATGGCTGGAGACCGACTTACAGTCCCGAATATATAGGTGAGATAATTTCAAGAGTAAAAGAGATTTCGCCGGATACACTATGTATTGTGGATAATTGCTACGGTGAGTTTACGGACGTTTATGAGCCAACTCATTTCGGCGCTGATTTAATGGCAGGCTCTCTTATAAAAAATCCCGGCGGCGGAATTGCCCCGAGCGGCGGATATATAGCAGGCCGTGCCGATTTGGTTGAGCTGTGCGGCTACCGTCTGACATCAGTCGGAATAGGCAAGGAGGCGGGCGCAAGTCTTGGAATGAACAGATATTTGTATCAGGGATTCTTTATGGCACCTCATACAACGGCACAGGCGCTGAAGTCAGCTCTGCTTTGTTCGGCAATGTTTGAAAAGCTTGGCTTTACGGTAGACCCGATGCCGAAGGAAATAAGATATGATATTATACAATCAATTAAGCTTGAAAGTGCGGAAAGAATTATAGCCTTTTGCAGAGGTATTCAGCAGGGAGCGCCCGTTGACAGCTTTGTCGTTCCCGAGCCGTGTGCAACGCCGGGATATGCAGACAAGGTTATTATGGCGGCGGGAGCGTTTGTTCAGGGAGCGTCGATTGAACTTTCGGCGGACGCACCGATAAAAGAGCCGTATATAGTTTATATGCAGGGCGGATTAACGTATGAATCCGCAAAACTCGGAGTGATGCTTGCGGCACAGTATGTAAAAGAGCTGCTGTAAATTTGTATATGTTGCTTAGTTTTTTGAGCAATAAATATATGAGTGTATATAATTTATAAAAAAATTAAAAATTTGAAAAAGTTTTGAAAAAAGTATGTTCATTTTATAAAAAATGTGATATAATATAAAAATAATGGGTTTTTGTAACTATTTTTAATGCTGCGCAACGGCGGCGGAATGGAGATTACTATGCTGAAAAGTATGACAGGGTACGGCAGGCAGGAGGCTCTCGTATCCGGAAAAAAGATACTTGTGGAGATACGTTCGGTAAATCAAAGGTTTACGGACTATAATATAAAATTACCGAGACATCTTGTTTTTATTGAGGATAAAGTAAGAAATTATGCTTCCGAATGGATAACAAGGGGTAAGGTAGACATATACATAAGCGTTGACAGCTATGATGAGGCGGACAAAAATGTGACCTTGAATACGGCTCTTGCGAAGAATTATATTGAGGTTCTGCGGCAGCTTCGCAATGAATGTGATTTGCGTGATGATATTTCGGTTATGGGTGTGGCAAGATTTACGGACATATTCAAAACGGAAAGAAAAGAAGAAGATGAGGACGCCGTATGGAATGACGTGAAAGGCGTTATGAAAGACGCTATGGAATCATTTGCGGCAATGCGCAGCCGTGAGGGTGAAAGAATCGAAAAGGATTTGACGGAGCGTATTGAATATATGAAAACGCTTGCCGAAAAAATAGACGAGCGTTCACCGCAGACGGTTGAGGAATACAGGGAAAGACTGTATTCAAAAATAAAAGAAGTCCTTGATGATAAAGACATTGATGAAAACCGCATATTGACCGAGGTGGCGATATTTGCCGATAAAATTGCCGTAAATGAAGAAACGGTCAGACTGGGAAGCCATTTTGAGGAATTTTACAATATTATAGGCAGCGGAGAGCCGGCAGGCAGAAAGCTTGATTTTCTGATTCAGGAAATTAACCGTGAGGTGAACACGATAGGTTCAAAGGCTCAGGATATTGAGATTGCAAAGCTTGTCGTTACGCTTAAGGGCGAAATCGAGAAACTCAGGGAACAGGTGCAGAATATAGAATAATTGGGAGATTAACATGAAAAATAAGCGGCGCATTTTACAGATTTCAAACACTTGAAGTATTATTATACGTCATCGTGTTTTCAAGTTGCAATCTGCTTGTTTCTTTTTCATGAAATGGAGATTAATATGAAACTTATAAACATAGGATTTGGAAATATGGCGGCTGCCGAAAGAATTATTGCGGTTGTAAGTCCTGAGTCGGCTCCGATAAAGCGTATCATACGTGAAGCGGAGGACAGAGGAACTTTAATAAATGCGACCTACGGCAGACGAACCAGAGCGGTAATTGTAACCGACAGCGGACATACTGTTTTGTCGGCGGTGCAGCCGGAAACAATAGCGGCGAGACTGGATTCGGATATCAGCACAGATTAAATGGAGGATTGACGTATGAAAAGAGGTATTTTATTCGTTATGTCAGGTCCGTCGGGTACGGGAAAGGGTACGGTATGTGCCGAGCTTTTAAAGACAGAGCCGATATTTTTATCCGTTTCGGCAACCACGCGCGAGAAACGCAAGGGGGAAACGGAGGGCGTAACCTACAATTATTTATCCGAGGAGGAGTTCAAGGCGCTCATTGAAACAGATGAAATGCTTGAATATGCTCAGTACAGCGGAAACTATTACGGTACGCCTAAACGCAATGTTGAAAAAATGCTTGAAGCGGGTACAAATGTGTTGCTTGAAATTGAGCCGCAGGGAGCATTGAGCGTTAAACGTATGATTCCCGAAGCTGTTTTGATATTCATAGCGCCTCCGTCGATGGCTGAGCTTAAAAACAGACTTGTTGAAAGAGGGCGTGAAACGGAAGAACAGATTGAGCAGAGAATGAGGGCTGCCGAATGGGAACTGCGCCAAGCGCCGAAATACAATTATGTTGTTGTAAATGACGACCTGCACGAATGTGCGGAAGAAATTTCAAATATATTAAAAATAAAGACAAAGGAAAACACAATAATAGAAAATTTGTTAAACGAAAAATATTAATTTATATTCAGGAGGAATTTTATTATGATGATTAAACCGGGAATTACCGAACTTTCAAGGTACGTGGACAGCAGATATACGCTTGTTTCCATGGCTGCAAAGAGAGCAAGAATGGTAAGTGAGGAACAGAATAATGCAGAGGTTTACAATCCGAAAGCAGAAAAACCCGTTACTGTAGCGGTTAATGAAATCGCAAAGGGAAAGGTTGGTTATGTGAGGAGCGAATCGGCGAGAAGAGCCGAGCTTTGGGAACAGGAAAAGGCTGAAGCTATCATAGAATATTCTGAAGCAACGGCGGAAGAAAACATGGAAGAGGTAAGAGAAGAAAACGCAGAAAAAGCCGCAGCCGCTGCGGAGGAAAATATTGAGGGTGATAATGCTTGATTGCAAAAATCATAGTCGACCACCGCTCAAAAGCGGTAGATAAGCCTTTTGATTATGCCGTACCTAAGGAGCTTGAAGATAAAATCCAAATAGGCACAAGGGTTATTGTTCCGTTTTCGGCTGGAAATACGGAGCTTGAAGGCTTTTGCGTCGGACTTGAAAGGGAAAGCGGCGTAAAGCGTTTGAAGTATATATTGAGAGCCGCAAATGATTTGACGGCATTTGATGAAGAAATGCTTCGTGTTATTGAATTTATGCACGAAAAATATCTTGCACCGTATCTTGATATAATACGTGCCGTATTGCCGGGCGGAACGGGAATAAAAAGCGAGGAATGGATTATTCTGTCAAAGCCGTCTCCGCAGCGCTCGGAGGTGCGCAGCAGAATTATAGAAATTTTGCTTGACAACGGCGGCGGTATTGAGGCGGCAATGCTTTACAATATGTTTGAAACCGATATTAAGCCGAGAGTAAGAGATATGATAAAAAGCGGCGTTCTGAAAAAGGAATACCGTACATCGCAGGCGGTAAAGGATAAAATCGTTTGTGCGGTCAGGCTTTCGATAGAGCCCGAGAAAGCTGTGGAAATAGCGGAAGAGCTTGAAAAAAAAGCGCCCGTTCAGGCGAAAATGCTGGAAATTTTAAGCGTAAGCGAATTTTTGGCGGTGTCTGACCTTGCAAGATTTGCACAGGGAAGTGCGTCCGCCGTAACGGCTCTTTATAAAAGGGGCTGTATTGAGCTTTTTGATTTGGTTGTGGAAAGACGGGCATTTAAGAAAAGCAAAACAACCGAAAAACCAAATCTTATGACGACTGAACAGGCGGCAGCCGTTTTTTCGGTTATACAGGCAATGAAAGAAAATAAAAATAAAACCTTTTTATTGCACGGTGTGACGGGGAGCGGAAAAACGGAAGTGTTTATGCAGAGTATTCAAAATACTGTTGAAAACGGAAAAAGCGCACTTGTGCTTGTTCCCGAAATATCGCTGACGCCGCAGATGGTATCAAGATTTCTGGCAAGATTCGGTGACAGAATTGCGGTTTTTCACAGCCGTTTGTCAAACGGCGAAAGGTACGACCAGTGGAAACGCATAAAAAACGGCAGTGCGGATATAGTTATAGGAGCAAGGAGCGCCGTGTTTGCACCGCTGAAAAATATAGGAATAATTATTCTTGACGAGGAACATTCCGACACATATAAATCGGAAATGTCACCAAGGTATCATGCAAAGGAAATTGCGGATTTCAGAGCAAAGCAGAATAACAGCGTATTGCTTTTGGCGTCGGCAACTCCGTCAATCGAAAGCTATTATAATTCAAAAATCGGGAATTATGAGCTTATTGAGATGAAAAAACGCTTTAATGAGTCGGCACTGCCCGATATAAATATTGTTGATATGCGGAGCGAGCTTGCGAGAGGAAACAGAAGTATGTTTTCCGCTAAGCTTTTGAATGAAATTCAAAAGAATATAGATAATAAAGAACAGACGATTTTGCTTATGAACAGGCGGGGATTTTCCACTTTTGTTTCGTGCAGGAGCTGCGGATATGTTGCGGAGTGTCCTAATTGCAGCATTTCACTTACGTATCATAAATACGAAAATAATTTAAAATGCCACTATTGCGGTCATACGCAGGCAAATTATGATATATGCCCGATATGCGGCAGCAAATATATAAGATATTTCGGCGGCGGAACGCAGAGAGTGGAGGACGAAATCAAAAACAGATTTCCAAAAGCGTCGGTTCTGAGAATGGATATAGATACAACGTCAGGAAAAAACGGTCATGAGAAAATTCTGAAGGCCTTTGAAGAAGAAAAAATTGATATACTGATTGGCACGCAAATGGTTTCAAAGGGACTGGATTTTGACAATGTTACTCTTGTCGGAGTTATAAGCGCCGATACAATGCTTCATGTAAACGACTACCGAAGTGCGGAAAGAACATTTGATATTCTTGAACAGGTCTGCGGCAGAGCAGGCAGGGGCAGTAAAAGGGGCAGAGCGGTAATTCAGACGTACAGTCCTGAAAATGAGGCGGTTGCACTTGTAAAGGAACATGATTACAAAAGCTTTTACAGGGGTGAAATAAACGAACGTAAAATGATGTGGTATCCGCCGTTTTCAAAAATTATAGCGGTTCTGTTCAGCGGAGAGGATAAGGACGCTGTGGCGTATGCGGCAAAATTCTTTTTGGAGGCTATGGGGGATATATCGGAAATACATCAGAATATACAGATTTTGGGACCGATACCGTCTGCACTTTCAAAAATAAAAAACAAATACCGCAGACAAATTCTTATAAAATGCAGTGATGACAATAAAGAAATTAACGATATACTTAAAAATGCGGAGGAAAAATGCAGGGCACAGCAAAACATTGAGGGAATCAGCATTGTAATAGATAAAAGCCCGAATATGCTTTATTGATTTTGAAGGGAGATATTGATAATAAAATGGCATTACGTGAAATAAGAGAGAAAGACGATGAAATACTTCATAAGAAATGCAAAGTTGTAAAAAAGTTTGACAATAAGCTTGGCATTTTGCTTGACGATATGTATGAAACGATGAAATCCCGTGACGGCGTGGGACTTGCCGCACCGCAGGTCGGGATATTAAAGCGTGTTGTTGTGATAGATGTAGGCGACGGACCTATAGAATTGGTAAATCCCGAAATAATCGAGACTGACGGTTCACAGACGGGTTCGGAGGGCTGTCTGAGTGTACCGGGCGTTTACGGAGAGGTTGAAAGACCGAATTATGTAAAGCTTAAAGCGCAGGACAGAAACGGAGAATGGTTTGAGGCAGAGGGCGAAGAGCTTTTGGCAAGAGCAATGTGCCATGAGTGCGACCATCTGGAGGGAGAGCTGTTCTTGGATAAAGTAATTGAATTTTTGGAATAAGGAGAATAAATTGAGAATTTTATTTATGGGAACGCCCGATTTTGCCGTCGGCTCGTTAAAGGCTATGGCAGAGGCGGGAATGGATATTGTCGGAGTTGTGTCACAGCCCGATAAGCCAAAAGGCAGAGGTCATAAGCTTGTGCCTACGGAGGTTAAGGCGGCGGCTATGGAGCTGGGGTTAAAGGTGTATCAGCCCGAAAAATTGAAAAATATGGAGCTTATGCCGATTTTGGAGGAATTAGAGCCTGAACTGATAGTTGTTACTGCGTACGGCAAGATTTTACCGCCGTATATTCTGGAATATCCCAAATACGGCTGTATAAACGTTCATGCCTCGTTATTGCCAAAATACAGAGGTGCGGCGCCGATTCAGTGGGCGATAATCAACGGCGAAACGGAAACAGGCGTGACAATAATGCAGATGGACGCAGGGCTTGACACGGGAGATATGCTGTATTCGGAAAAAACGGAAATAGGAAAGTACGAAACGGCGGAGGAGCTGTTTGACAGACTATCTGTAATAGGCGGCAGAGCGCTTGTGCATACGATTAATAACATAGAAAACATAAAGCCTGCTGCACAAGACGACAGCAAGCACACATATGCACCGATGATAAGCAGAGAAACGGGAATTATAGACTGGTCAAAGCCGGCAGAACAAATTTCCAAGCTGATATGCGGCTTAAATTCATGGCCTTTGGCTAATACTACGTATAAGGGAGAAACTTTAAAGCTTGTCAGTGCGAAAATAACGGACGGAAAAGGCAAGCCCGGAGAAATTCTTTCTCTTGAAAAGGGAAAGGGCTTGAAGGTTGCTGCGGGAACAGGTGCGATTTATATAAAAATTGCGCAGTTTGCAGGCAGCAAGAAAATGAATGTTGAAGATTATGCAAGAGGACATGAAATAGAAATCGGAACGGTTTTGGGAGAGTAAAGGAGGAATTTTTCCATGTACGGTTACGGAACTCCGTTCGGGTATTATTTTGACCCGACATATGTTTTGGTAGTGATTGCTTTTATATTGACGCTGTTTGCGTCGTTTGGTGTAAAAGCTACATTTTCAAAGTATGATAAAGTAAAAAGCGCAAGAGGAATAACGGGCGCTGAGGCGGCAAGAAGAATACTTGACGCAAACGGACTGCAAAATATACGCATTGAGCATATAAGCGGAGACTTGACCGACCATTACAGTCCGAATGAAAATGTTATACGTCTTTCGGACGCAACGTATAATTCCGATTCCGTAGCGGCAATCGGTGTTGCGGCACATGAGTGCGGTCATGCAGTTCAGCATAAGGTCGGATATTTCCCGATAAAGCTGAGAAATTCCATAGTTCCTGTTGTAAATATAGGGAACAGCTTGTCAATGCCGTTGTTTCTGATTGGATTGCTTTTAAATATGACAGGGCTTGCGATGTTCGGGGCGATATTATTCGGCTTGGTATTGGTGTTTCAGGTTGTGACGCTTCCTGTTGAGATAAATGCGTCGCGCAGAGCGATGAAAACAATTGAGGGAATGTCAATACTGGAGGATGATGAATTAAAAGGCGCAAGGAAAACACTGACAGCGGCGGCAATGACATATGTTGCGGCGGTTGCTGCGACAGCACTGCAATTTTTAAGATTGCTGCTTATATTGAATAACAGACGGAGAGACTGATGAAAACTGCAAGAGAAACCGCACTTCTGATTTTATATAAAACGGAGTACGAGGGAGCATATCCCAATATAGAATTAAAAAATGCAATACCCCCGCAAATGCCGCAGAATGACAGAGCATTTGTTACCGCTCTTGTATACGGTGTTATAAGCAGAAAGCTTACGCTTGATTATATTATTGAGCGCAGCAGTAAAATAAAGCTAAAAAAAATATCAAAATATATTCATCAGATTTTGCGTATGGGTATATATCAGATACTGTTTATGGATAAAATTCCGTCAAGCGCTGCGGTGAACGAGAGCGTAAAGCTGGCGAAGCGATACGGTCACGGTGCGTCGGCAGGGTTTGTAAACGGAATACTGCGCAATGTTTTGCGAAACGGAGTTGAATACCCGAATATTTCGGTAAAATATTCATTCCCCGAATGGATATGCAAAAAATGGATAAATGAATTTGGTGAAGAATTTACGGAACAAATGATGAAAAGCTTTGAAGAACCGCCCGAGCTTATCATAAGACCTAATCGGTTAAGGCTTACGGAGGAGGAGCTTAGGCAAAGATTAGACGACTGCGGAATTAATACTGAAATTATAAACGGGCGCATAGCCTGCAAGGGCTTGAATGTAGGTAAAGACGAGCTTTATAAGCAAGGCTTTTACACTGTTCAGGACACGGCGGCTATGACAGCGGTTGAAGTGCTTGCACCGAAATCGGGCGAAACGGTAATTGATATGTGCGCCGCCCCCGGAGGAAAAGCGACATATATGGCTGAACTCATGAATAATGAGGGCGAGATATACGCATTTGATATATATGAGCATAAAATCAAGCTTATAAACGATTCTGCAAAACGGCTCGGAATTGATATAATAAAGGCGCAAACAGGCGATGCGGCTGTGTATGATGAAAGGCTTGACGGTATGGCTGATAAGATACTGTGTGACGTTCCGTGTTCGGGATTGGGTATTTTAAGGCGCAAGCCCGATATAAAATGGAACAGGAAAGAGGACGATAATTTTTCGGATATACAGCTTGAAATACTTAATAATGCCGCAAGATATTTAAAAAGCGGCGGAAGTATTCTCTACTCCACCTGCACTGTCGAAAAAGAGGAAAACGGCGGTGTTACTGACAGATTTCTTGAAAAGAACGGCGGATTTAAAAAAGTATATGAAAAGACCTTTTATCCGCATATAGATAATACGGACGGATTTTATGTCTGCAAATTAGAGAGGTAAAATTATTTTAACATGATTGACTTAAAGGATTTTGAATTTGACGAGCTTAAAGAATATTTAAAAAGCGTCGGAGAACCGGCTTTCAGAGCGGGGCAGATTTTTGAGTGGCTGCACAAGGGCGTTGAAAGCTATGATGAAATGACGAACGTTTCAAAATCGACAAGACAAAAGCTAAGTGAAAATACATATGTATCAACCTTAAAGATACGTGAAAAATATGTGTCAAAGCTTGACGGAACGGTAAAATATCTGTTTGAACTGCCCGACGGAAACTGCATTGAAAGCGTAGTTATGAGGTATCATCACGGTTTGACGATATGTATTTCAAGTCAAATAGGCTGCCGAATGGGGTGTCGGTTCTGTGCCTCCACAATCGGGGGCTTATACAGAAATCTGACCGCAGGCGAGATTCTCAATCAGGTCATATTTGCACAAAAGGACATTGGTGAGAGAATTTCAAACATTGTTATGATGGGAATAGGCGAGCCGCTTGATAATTACGATAATGTTATAAAATTCCTTCATAACGTAAACCATGAAAAAGGCTTGAACATAGGCTACAGACATATAACCGTTTCAAGCTGCGGTATTGCTCCGCAGATAAAAAGGCTTGCCGATGAGGGCTTGCCGATAACTCTGACAATATCGCTTCATGCGCCGAACAATGAAATCAGAAACGGTATAATGCCGGTAAATCATAAATTTGAAATTAACGAGTTAATTGAGGCTTGTCACGAATACGTCCGAAAAACAGGACGCAGACTGAGCTTTGAGTATTCGCTTATACATAATGTAAACGACAGTACGGATAATGCAAACGAGCTTGCGGCGCTGGTAAAACCGCTGAAAGCTCATGTAAATCTGATACCTGTAAATAAGGTCGAGGAACGTGACTTTAAAAAGGGTTCCGACAAGGAAATACGGGCGTTCCAAAAACGGCTTGAGGATTTGGGGATAAACGCAACGGTGCGCAGAGAACTTGGCTCGGATATATCGGCATCGTGCGGACAATTGAGAAAGAAAACAATACAGAATAAAAGGGGTGATGAGTAATGCAGAGCGGTATAGTTACCGATATAGGAAAAATCAGAAAGATAAACGAGGACAGCGGAGCGGTTCATTCGGACGGCGAATTTCCGTATATCATAGTCGCTGACGGAATGGGAGGTCATAAGGCAGGCGAGGTTGCAAGCCGTATGGCGGTTGACATAATTGAAAAATATCTTGCGGAAAATATGAAAGAAAATATGAGCTGTTCGCAGGCCGGTGAAACGGTAAGGCTGGCATTTGCGAATGCAAACGCAAAAATATACAGCTACGCTCAGGAAAATTATAAGGTCATGGGTATGGGGACAACAACAACGCTTGCGATGATTTATCATGAAAATATAATAGTTGCCCATGTCGGAGATTCAAGAGCGTATGAAATCAATGAAAACGGAATACGTCAGATTACACGCGACCATTCATATGTTCAGGAGCTTGTGGAAAGAGGAGATATTACTCCCGAATGTGCAAAGCATCATCCGAAAAAGAATTTTATAACCAGAGCAATGGGAACAGAGGACACGGTAAAGATAGATATTACAATAAAAACATATGAGGGAGAAACACTGCTTGTATGCAGTGACGGACTTATTAATTTTGTTGATGATGATGAAATATTTGATGAGATAAATAATAATGATTTGGAAACGAGTCTGCATAAGCTGGTGGATTTGGCAAACGAAAGAGGCGGACGGGATAATATAACGGTTGCGGCGATGAGAAGGGAGTAATAAGATAATGAATACAGATAATCTTGTGGGTACTACCCTTGGCGGTAGATATGATGTAATTGAAAAAATAGGTACGGGCGGAATGGCAACGGTGTTTAAGGCAAAGGATACACTGCTGAACAGGTATGTCGCCATAAAGCTGCTTCGCGATAATTTGGAGGGCGAAGAACAGGTTGTTTCAAACTTTATAAAAGAGGCGCAGGCGTCTGCTTCTCTTTCGCACAATAATGTAGTTTCGGTTTATGACGTATGCGAGGACCAAGGAATAAATTACATGGTCATGGAGCTTGTTGACGGAATAACGCTGAAAGACTACATAAAGAAAAACGGCGCACTTCCGTGGCAGGAGGCTTGTGATTACGCATTGCAGATTGCACAGGGAATAGGAGAGGCACACTCGAAAAATATTATTCACAGAGATATAAAACCTCAGAATGTTATAATGACCGAGGATAAAACGCTGAAAGTAACGGATTTCGGTATAGCAAGGGCAATGGAATCCGATACAACAATTGTAGGCGGTACTGCGCTCGGCTCTGTTCATTACATTTCACCCGAACAGGCGAGAGGCGGATTTACAGACGCACGCAGCGATATATATTCTCTCGGCATTGTGATGTATGAAATGCTTACGGGAAAAGTTCCGTTTGACGGTGATACTCCCGTTTCGGTAGCGCTTATGCACCTTGAAAAAGAGCCTGTAAACGTTAAGTGCTTGAATATGGATATTCCGGCTGATTTGGCGTATGTGGTTATGAAAGCAATTTCAAAGGAGCAGAGTGCACGCTATCAGAATGTAAACGAAATGATTGACGACCTGCACGCAGTTTTAGCCGATGAACCGCTCCCGTCAAAAGACGGCGGTGTTCCTGCGAATGATGCGGAAGAGGACGATTATGACGGTTCGGAAATATATGATGATGACAATTATGAAGAAGATGACGAGCCTGATTATGATGACAGCCATAAGCGCACAAAGAAGCGTAAAAAGGTTCGCAAAAAGAAAACGGCGGCTCAGAAAAAAGAGGACAGGCTGGCTGTAATTCTTGCATTGGGAACGGTGCTTGCGCTTATATTGATTGTTCTGGGAGGATATAAGATTGTTACCGGAACAAAGCGTTCGACAGTGCCTAATCTTACAAACATGACCGTCGAGGAGGCAACTCAGAAATTACAGAGCATTGATTTAAAGGTTGACGATGAAATAGAGTATTCGTTCTCAGATGAAATAGAGGACGGCAAGGTAATTACGCAAGACCCCGACAAAGGAACATCCGTTCCGAAAAATTCAACGGTAAAGCTGATAGTTTCAATCGGCTCATCGGGCGGTACGATTGCCGTTCCGAATACGGTAAACAAGAGCTTTGACGACGCTATATCGCAGATTATGGCGGCAGGGCTGACATACAGAGTAATCGAGGAAAATTCCGATACCGTTGCGCAGGGCAATATTATCCGTCAGATTCCTATAGCAGGAACAAAGGTAAATAAGGACGATATTGTAACACTGCACGTAAGTACGGGTAAGGGCGTTACTGCAACACAGGCGCCGGCAACCGTTCAGAAGGTGGAAGTGCCGAATGTGATAGGTTTGGGACGTGAACAGGCTGAAATCGTTTTATCAGAAAGAGGCTTGCGGCTCGGAACGGTGACAAGAAAGCTATCGGACACTCCTGCCGGACAGATTATTTCGCAAAGCCCCGACAGCTCCAGAACGGCGGCTAAGGATTCGTATGTTACAATTATAGTTTCAGCCGGAAATGAGGTTGAAAATATAGACGGAAGTCAGGAAGAACAGGAAAAAAACGGTTCTTCTGAAAATACAGAAGAACCTTCGCAGAACGAAAATAATTCCGATAACAATACAGAGCAAATCGAGCCTACAAGTGTTCCCGAAGAAAGTATGGGCGATAATTCATCGGAGGGAACGTCGTCAAAGCTGTTTTCGGTAAAGATACCGTCAAGTGCAAACGATAATGTTAATGTTGAAATAATCGCAAACGGACAGACGATTCATTCGGGTGTTCACTCAAAGAGCGAGGGCGTTGTTTCGGTTGAAATAACGGGCAGCGGAGTTGTTGATGTGCAGGCGCTGATAGACGGAGCTTTAGCGGCTCATAAGAAGATAGATTTCAGTAAATAATGGACGGATTGATTGTAAAGGGAATCGGAGGTTTTTACTATGTAAAGACCTCCGCCGGAAAAGAGTATGAATGTAAAGCACGGGGCATTTTCAGAAAAAAACATATTACGCCGATGATTGGCGATAGGGTCAGCATAGAGAAAACGGAAAGCGGAAAAGGCTCGATTAATGAAATATATCCGAGAACATCATCGCTTATACGTCCTCCCGTTGCCAATATCGACACAATGATTATAGTTGCGGCGGCGGCTTCGCCCGACCCTAATCTTTTTTTGCTTGATAAAATGCTTGTCAATGCCGAAATCGGCGGAATTGAGCCGATAATATGTATAAATAAAACGGATTTGGCATTGAGAGCGGATATTGAAGAAATATATAAAACGGCAGGTTATCGGGTTATTGCGTCATCGGCGGAAAACGGCGACGGCTTGGACGAGCTCAAAAGCATAATAAAGGACAAGGTTACGGCATTCAGCGGTTTGAGCGGAGTTGGGAAATCAACGCTTCTCGGAATGATTTTAAATGAAAACCTTGAAACGGGAATGATAAGCGAGAAAATAAGCCGAGGTAAGCATACGACAAGGCATGTTGAATTGTTTGAACTGCCCGAAGGCGGATTTGTTCTTGATACTCCGGGTTTCAGTTCTTTGGAGATTGAGGGAATAAAAGCGGACGAGCTGCAAAAATATTTTCCGGAAATGTCCGAATGTGAGGGCTTGTGTAAATTCAGAGGCTGCTCGCATATAAACGAGCCGGAATGTGCGGTGCGTGAAAAGCTTGGCGGCGGTTTAAGCGAATCACGGTATAAAAGCTATATTGAAATTTACAATAAATTGAAACAGATAAAGGAATGGCAAAAATAGGAGGATTACTATGATATTATCACCATCAATATTGGGTGCGGATTTCGGAATACTCGCACAGCAGGTAAAAGAGGCGGAAAATGCAGGGGCACAGTGGCTGCACCTTGACGTTATGGACGGGCATTTTGTACCGAATATAAGCTTTGCAATGCCTGTTATACAGTCGCTTAGAAAGTATACGGATATGTTTTTTGACGTTCATCTCATGATTGAAAATCCCGAAAAATATATAGAGGCGTTTGCAAAATCGGGGGCGGACGGAATAACGTTTCATGCGGAGGCATGCAAGGATATACCCAAGTGCATAGAGTTAATCCGCAAAAACAATTGTATTCCCGCATTGGCGATAAATCCCGATACTCCGATTGACGCCGTAATTCCGTACATAAACGATGTTGAGATGATTTTGTGTATGACTGTTTTCCCCGGCTACGGAGGTCAGAAATATATTTCAGATGTTGATAAAAAAATTTCGGAATTGAGAAAGCTTGCAGGTAAGGACTACTATATTCAGGTTGACGGCGGCGTTTCGGAAAAAAACATTGACCATGTGCTTGAAATAGGGGCAAATGTCATAGTTGCCGGCTCTGCGGTTTTTAATGACGATATAGCGGGTTCGGTTAAGAGGATTATGAGATGAGAGCTGTAATTTTGGGTAACGGAACAATAACCGATTATGATTATACAAAAAAGCTTATACATGACGGTGATTTTATAATATGTGCCGACGGCGGTGCAAATCATCTTGAAAAGCTTGGAATATCCGCAAACGTGCTTGTAGGGGATTTTGACAGCGTTGAGAAAAAAGTCAAAGACGCAGCGGAGATTATACAATATCCGACACGCAAGGATTTTACTGACGGTGAGCTTTGTATGGATTATGCGGTGGAAAACGGTTTTCAGGATGTTCTGCTTTTGGGAATGAGCGGAACACGGCTTGACCATACAATAAATAATATTCTGCTGCTTTTCAGATGTAAAAACGGCTGCCTTGTAAATGAATACTGTGAAATTTACGCTTTAACGGACGAGCTTTGCATAGACGGCAAAAAAGGAAAAACACTTTCTATAATTCCCATGAACGGGGATTTGGAGGGAATAACGACCTATGGCTTGGACTATCCTCTTGACAACGGAACTTTATATTTCGGTGAAGCGAGAGGAAACAGCAATGTTATAAATGAGGACAGCGCTCGGATTACCGTAAAAAAAGGCAAAGGAATAGTGATAATAAGCAATGGAGAATAGATTTATATATCTTGACAATGCGGCAACGACAAAGCCGTGCAAGGCGGCGGCAGACGCATTTTTAAATACGGTTGAGCATTTCGGAAATCCGTCGTCGCTGTACAGACTGGGCTTGGATTCGGAAAAGATAATAAATTCGGCAAAGGATAAAATTGCGTCAAGGCTCGGAATTGACAAAAAAGATTTGTTTTTTACATCGGGCGGAACGGAGGCAAACAATACCGCCGTTTTCGGAGCGGCGTACGGACGGAAGAAACTCGGAAACCGTATTATAACTACGGCAATAGAACACCCGTCAGTTCTTGAATGTTTTAAACGGCTTGAAAACGAGGGATTTGACGTTCATTACTTAACTCCTGACAGCGGCGGAAGAATAAGCCTTGATGAGCTTGACGGACTTTTAAATGAAAACGTGACGCTTGTAAGCGTAATGCACGCAAATAATGAAACGGGAGTCATTCAGCCCGTTGACGAAATAAAAGCATTGCTGCGTTCAAAATCACCGAAGGCGCTTTTACACTGCGACTGTGTTCAGTCATTTGGGAAAATCCCAACAGAACCGAAAAAATGGGGTGCTGATTTAATAAGTATATCGGCGCATAAAATAAACGGTTTCAAGGGTACGGGGGCGCTGTATATAAAAAACGGCGTGACAATAAAACCGCTTATAGTCGGAGGAGAGCAGCAGCGCAAGATAAGACCGGGTACCGAAAATTTGGGCGGTATAGCGGCATTCGGTGCGGCGGCGGAATGCTATGAATTTGATAACATGAAAATGAAAAAATTCCGAACGGAGTTTGCGGAAAAGCTTATGGAAGAGCTTGACGACACCGTTATTAACGGTTCGGAGGAATACAATTCGGGCGCAGTGCTGAATATGTCGTTTTGCGGAATAAAAGCGGAAATTCTGCTTCATTCGCTTGAATCAAAGGGGATATACGTATCGACAGGTTCGGCGTGCTCGTCGCATAAGCCGTCGCCGTCCCATGTTTTGACCGCTATGGGAAAATCAAAGCGTGAGATAAACGGAGCAATTCGTTTCAGCTTTGACAGACCTCTTACGGAGGAGGAAACGGAATATGCGGTTAAAACTGTTACAGAGGAAGTAAAAACAATAAGGAGATATATATGAAAGAGATTTTGTTGGCAAAATACGGTGAAATAATTCTGAAAGGCGGAAACCGCCCGAGATTTGAAAGTATTTTGATGAATAATATAATAAATGCCGTAAGAAATGTGGCTAAGGTCAAGGCAAGACTTGCGCAGGCAACGATATATGTTGATGTTCTTGAAGAGGATAAAATTGATTTGGTGCTTGACAGAATGAGTAAGATTTTCGGAATAGTGTCGATTACAAAAGCGGCTGTATGCGAAAAAAATATTGAGTCGATAGAAACAACGGCAAAAGAATATTTAAAGGACGACCTTAAGCCTAATGTAAAATTCAAGGTTGAAGCAAAGCGTTCCGATAAAAACTTTCCACTTAATTCAATAGAATTGGCTCAGGAGGTGGGCGGCTATCTTCATGATGAATTTCCCGAACTGCTCGTTGATGTTCACAACCCCGATAAAACGGTTAAGGTTGAAATAAGAGATTTTGCGGCATATGTATACTGCGCTCAAAACAAAGTAAAGGGGCAGGGCGGTATGCCTATCGGTACAAGCTCAAGAGCGACTTTACTGCTGTCGGGCGGCATTGACAGCCCCGTTGCGGGACATATGATTGCAAAAAGAGGCGTTGAAATAAATGCGGTGAACTTTTTCTCGTTCCCGTATACGTCAGAAAGAGCAAAGGAAAAGGTGATTGAGCTTGCGTCAATCGTGGCACGGTATACGTCAAAAATAAATTTATATATTGTTCCGTTTACGGAAATTCAGCTTAAAATCAGAGAAAGCTGTCCCGAAGAGCATATGACTCTTTTAATGCGAAGATTTATGATGAGAATATCAGAACGCATCGCAAGACAAACAAAATCTCTTGCCCTTATAACGGGCGAAAGTGTGGGACAGGTTGCGTCGCAGACGCTGGCGGCGCTTGACGTTACAAATGCGGTTATAGATATGCCTGTTTTACAGCCGCTTATAGGAATGGATAAGATTGAGGTTATGGACCGTGCGAGAGAAATAGGAACATATGACACGTCTATTTTGCCTTATGAGGATTGCTGCACGGTGTTTACTCCGAAACACCCGACGGTAAATCCGAAACGTGAAAACATAGAAAAAAGCGAAAGCAGGCTTGATGTGGAAACGCTGATTGAGGAGGCTTTGGCAGGCGTGGAAATGATAGAGGTATATCCGAATTAAGGAGAAAGCGTTTATGGAATATTATAAATCCCTGTCGGGGAAAAGAAAAATGAAAAAATGGAAAAAGGCTTTGATAATCGTGTTGATTATCTTTATTCTGATGTTGATTTTTTTGGGAATTATAGGAATATTGAGAGGTTCAAACAGTGCCGAGCGCCAAAATATTTCGGCGGCTGTTGCGGAAAACATACAGTTAAAACAGCAGATAGAGGATTTGCAGGGAGAAATAAATCAGCTTAATGAAGAATTGAACATTGCACGGGCAGCGGTTCAGGCAACGCCCGAACCGAGTCCCGAAGTACATGAAGGATTAAGCACGCCGATTCAGTAATTTCTGCGTTTCAACAATAATAAACGGCATTAATGACAGAATTGCGATTATGCCCCATTGCAATGCGTTAAGCGGTATTACTCCGAATATAACGGCAATCGGAGGAATACTGATTACGCCGGCTTCAAAAATCAAGCCGATTACGAATGAAAGTATTAAATATTTATTCTTAAACAGTCCTGCCTTTATTACGGACTTATCACTTCTCATGTTAAATGCGTGCACAAGCTGAGAGATTGACAGAACAGCAAATGCCATTGTCTGCCCGACAACGATGTCATGAAATACATTCTTTCCGATTGAAAAGGCGAGCAATGCGAGCGAGCCTATCATAAGTCCTTCAAGAATGATTTCTGTCCAAAGATTTTTGTCAAACAGCTTTTTTGAATTTTTCTTTGGCGGACGTTTCATTATATTATCATCGGATGGGTCAAGACCGAGTGCGATTGCCGGAAGTGAATCGGTAACAAGGTTCACCCATAACAGCTCAATAGCCGAAAGCGGTGACGCACCCGATAATATTATACCGCAGAATACGGTCAGAATTTCACCTATATTGCTTGAAAGGAGAAATTTGACCGATTTTTTTATGTTGTCAAAAATTCCTCTGCCTACCTTTACGGCGCTTACGATAGTTGCAAAATTATCATCGGTAAGAATTATATCGGACGCATTTTTTGCAACCTCCGTACCGTTTCTGCCCATGCTGCATCCTATATCGGCGCATGAAAGAGCGGGTGCGTCGTTTACGCCGTCGCCTGTCATTGCCACAATTGCGCCTCTTGCTTGCCATGCCTTGACTATTCTTACCTTATGCGAGGGAGTGACTCTTGCAAAAACTCTGTATTCATCTATAATTTCAGCCAGCCTTTCATCTGAAAGAGAATCAGCCTCTGCTCCCGTCATGACTTTTTCATCATTTAATATTCCTATTCGCTTTGCTATTGATACCGCAGTTCCTGCTTGGTCGCCGGTAATCATAATCGGAATTATTCCTGCGTCCTTGCATATTTCAACGGCACGTCTTGCCTCGGGACGGGGAGGGTCTTCAATTCCGAGCAAGCCTGCAAATATGAGCTTTTCCTCTTTCATGTCCGAGTTTGCTCCGTCAGAATATGCAACGGCTATAACTCTCAATGCGTTATCCGTCATTTTTTTGTTTTCTTTAAGTATTTTTGCTTTTTCGGCGGCAGATATTGCGGTTACATCAGACATTGTTTTTATGCGTGTGCATTGCGGAAGTATGTATTCAAGCGCACCCTTAACGATAATTCTTTTTCCGTCGGAGGACTTTCTCAATACCGTTATGCGCTTGCGCTGTGAAGAAAACGGAGTTTCGCGTATGAGCGGATATTTTTTTAATAATGCGTCAAGGTCAATTTTTTCTTCAATTGCCTTTTTTATTACGGCGTTATCCGTAGGATTGGGATTTTCACCGCAGCATAAAGCGGCAAGCCTTAGCGCCGACATGGAATCCTTTGAGAATACAGAGGTAACTCTCATTTTGTTTTGAGTAAGCGTACCTGTTTTGTCGGAGCATATAACGGCGGCACTGCCGAGCGTTTCAACCGACGGCAGTTTTCGTACAATTGCATTTTCTTTTGACATTTTCATAACGCCGATTGCAAGCATTATTGTAACGATTGCCGGCAGTCCTTCGGGAATTGCCGCAACGGCGAGCGAAACCGATGTCATGAATATATCAAGCGGGTTTAAGCGGAGAAACAGACCCATAAGAAATACTATAAAGCATATAACAAGCGCCGCAATGCCAAGATTTTTGCCTGTTTCGGCAAGCTTTTTTTGCAGCGGAGTCTGCGGTGTGTCTTCATTGAGCAGTAAAGACGCAATTTCACCGACCTCCGTATTCATACCTGTTTTCACGACGATGCCCGAGCCGTTTCCGCTCAAAACCGATGTGGACGAATAAACCATATTTTTTCTTTCGGCAAGAGGGGTATTGATGTCGGAAATGCAGTCGGAATGTTTTTCGACCGGCAGTGACTCGCCCGTTAAAGAGGCTTCGTCAACAATGAGATTATTTGCATTGATAAGGCGGCAGTCGGCGCTTATGACATCGCCTGCGGAAAAATAAATAATGTCGCCCGTGCATAATCGGCTGCTTTCGATATTTATTTTTTTACTGTCCCTCATGACCTGCGTATGCGGAGTTGACAGCTTTTTTAAAGCCTCAAGGCTTTTTTCGGCACGGCTTTCCTGAATAATGCCCAAAAGAGCATTGAGAACGACGATGGCAAGAATAATAACAGGCTCGTACAGGTCGCCGCTGCCGTCAAGCAGAGAGGTGATGTATGACACTCCTGCCGCAATGAGAAGCAGTATTATCATAAAATCGTTGAACTGCATAAAAAAACGGGCAAGCAGTGATTTTTTCTTGTGCTCGGTCAGTATATTAAAGCCGTTTTGCAGCAGCCGTTTTTCGGCTTCTTTTTCTTGCAGTCCTGATTTTGTATCGGTATTTAAAATTTCCTCTGTTTCGTGAATTGAAAGTGAATAAAAATTTTTCATGGTTATCCCTCCTAAAGTTTGTCTTATTTATTTGTATTATAAAAAGAGTGTTTATAACACAAATGTATTGAAATTGTAATTAAAATGTTTTAGTGTCCCCGTGAAAAATGTGGTATAATGTAGAAAAAAGATTGAGGAGGATAGATATGGCACGAAAAGCGAGAGAAAAAAGCAGAACGGGAATGTATAATATTATACTAAAGGGAAATACGGATATTTTTAAAGATGATGAGGACTATAATGAATTTATAGAACGTCTGGAAAATTCGCCTGCGGAGGTTCTGGGCTTGGGACTTATAAGCGGATATGCGTTTATGTGTCTGCATGAGAGCGCAAACGGCATTGCCTCCGACTTGAGAACCGTTGTAATAAGCTATGCGAGATATTATAATAAAAAATACAATACAGACGGCAAGCTGTTTGACGGGCGCTTTAAAAGCGAGCCGATTAATTCGGACGGTGAGCTGAAAAACAGCGTATCTATTATTCAGTCTGTAACAGAAATTACGGGAAAAGAGGCGTGCGTGACGGAAAACGATATGGCTGAGTATAAGATGATTCCGTTTTATGCGTCCGCTATGGGACAAAAGGTTAAAAGACAACAGCCGTCTGCTCCGAAAATTGAGGAGAAAAAAGAAAAAAATAAAAAATCTCTGCCGTCGTGGCTGCTGTAGTTCTAAAATTTTAAATACGGGCATATAATATACAGAAACGAAATTTTCTGTATATTTTTTTGTGCCCGATAACGGGCGGAACGGAGAAGAAAATGAATTTTTGGGTGATAAAGGCGAAGCATATAATAATAGTGCTGGCAATTATAGCGGCAATTCCGATTGCATGGAGGTGTACGGCAAGAACGATTTCCGTATTTAATGTTGACGGACGTGAAATACCGATTTACTGTGTTGACAGAACCGATTCAAAAATTGCCGTTACATTTGACTGTGCATGGAATGACAGCGATATTGACGCAATATTGAATACGCTTGACAGATACAACTGCAAAGCGACGTTTTTTGTTGTCGGAGACTGGGCGGAAAAATACCCCGAAAGTTTGAAAAAAATACATGACAGGGGACACGAAATAGGAAATCACTCATACAGCCACAAGGATTATACAAAGCTGAATGAAGAAAATCTTATTGCCGATATGGATAAATGTGATGCGGTTGTTGAGCAGATAATCGGAGAAAAACCGAAAATTGTCCGTGCTCCGTCCGGAGGATATAACAATACTGTTGTGAAAACGTGCGACAAGAGGGGAACGCCGTGTATTCAATGGTCGGTTGACGGAATAGATTACGGAGACGCAGACCCAGATGGAATAGTAAAGCGTGCAACGGGTATAACAAAATCGGGCGATATAATTCTTTTGCATAACGGAACGGAGCATACGGCGGAGGTTTTGCCGCAGATTCTTGAAAAGCTTTCTTCGACATATGAATTTTCAACGGTATCGGATATGATTTACAAGGAAGATTTTATAATAGACCATACGGGCGAGCAGAAAAAGGCGTAATGCTTTTTGTATAAAAATTCACTTTAATGTATATTATTTCATTAATTTGCATAATATACATTAAAGTTTTTTTATGTAATTTTGTATAAAGAGCCAAATATGAAAAAAACGGTTGACAAATTCGACAAGTAATGATATAATACTTGTAAATAATGACGAAAGGGAGCGGCAATCATGACAAAATGTGCGGTTTTTATCTTTAACGAATACTTACCCGATACTTTATTTGCTGTTTCTCTTTTTTGACAATGATATTCATTGTCATTTTTTTTTGTATATTTGCCATGAAAGGAGCTAATGATTATGAATGCACAGTTGATTTTGGAAAACGGTATGCGCTTTTCGGGAAAAATGTTCGGATATGAAGCGGATATCGTCGGAGAGGTTGTTTTTACAACAGGCATGGTAGGTTATCAGGAAACGCTGACGGACCCGTCGTTTGCGGGACAAATCGTTACCATGACATTTCCACTGATAGGAAATTACGGTATAAATCTTGAGGACAACGAGGCGGACAGAGCTAATCTGAAAGCGTTTGTCGTTAGGGAAAAATGTGACCACCCTTCAAATTTCAGAAACGAAATGAGCCTTGATGATTTTTTGAAAAGTCAAAAGGTGGTCGGACTTGAGGGAATAGATACAAGAGCATTAACAAGAGTATTGAGAGATTACGGCGTTATGAAGGGCGTTATAATGAGAGGCGAGCCTTCGGACGGAGACATTCAAAAATTAATGGATACGCTTGATAACAGCAAGGTTGTTAAAGCAACCACGGCTGAAAAAGTATATACGGTCAATGAAACGGGTAAAAAGCATATAGCTTTTGTCGATTTGGGAGCAAAGCAGGGTATTGTGAGAGAGCTTGTAAAGCGTGACTGCAAGCTGACAATATTCCCGTTTGACGCAAAGCCCGAAGAAATAGAAAGCGTAAATCCCGATATGGTATTTTTATCAAACGGCCCCGGCGACCCGCTCGATATACCCGAGACAGTCGAAACCGTAAAGGCTTTAATCGGTAAATACCCCATATACGGAATATGTATGGGACATCTTGTAATAGGAATTGCTTTAGGCTGCAAAACAAAAAAGCTGAAATTCGGTCATCACGGTGCAAACCACCCCGTAAAGGATTTAAGAACGGGAAGAGTTTATATTACAAGCCAGAATCACAACTATGTTGTTTCGGATTATACGGACGATATTGAAGAAACGTTTATAAACGTAAATGACGGAACAGGCGAGGGAATAAGACATAAAACGCTGCCGATAGCAAGCGTTCAGTTTCACCCCGAAGCGTCTCCGGGACCGCTTGACGCAGGAGTTTTGTTTGATATATTGATGAAGGAGGTAAAATAATATGCCTTTAGATAAATCCATAAAAAAAGTACTTGTTATCGGCTCGGGGCCTATTGTTATAGGACAGGCTGCGGAGTTTGACTATTCGGGCACACAGGCATGTCAGGCGATTAAGGAAGAGGGAATTGACGTTGTGCTCGTCAATTCAAATCCTGCCACAATAATGACGGACAGAGGTATGGCAAACCATACTTACATTGAACCGCTGACGGCTGAATATATAGAAAAGATAATTCAAAAAGAGCGCCCCGATTCGGTTGTTGCCGGAATGGGCGGTCAGACGGGTTTAAATCTGACCTGTGAATTGTATGACAGCGGAGTATTTGACAAATACGGAGTAAAGGTTATAGGAACGTCCATCGCATCAATTAAAGAGGGCGAGGACAGAGATATGTTCAAGCGCTTAATGGAGCGCACGAATCAGCCTATAGCTCCGTCGGAAATAGTGACGGATTTGGAATCGGGAATTGCATTTGTAAAAAAAATCGGCTATCCCGTTATTGTACGTCCCGCATATACGCTCGGCGGAACGGGCGGCGGAATTGCAGAAAATGAGGAAGAGTTCGTAAAAATTCTTTCACAGGGACTGCATTTGTCAAGAATCGGTCAGGTTCTGATTGAAAAGTCGATTAAAGGCTGGAAAGAGATTGAATTTGAGGTAATGCGTGACGGTGCAGGAAACTGCATCACAATATGTTCAATGGAAAATGTTGACCCTGTCGGCGTGCATACGGGAGATTCGATTGTCGTTGCTCCTGCTCTGACGCTTGCCGATAAGGAATATCAAATGCTCAGAACGGCGGCTATAGATATAATCAATTCAATTGAAATTAAAGGCGGCTGCAACGTACAGTTTGCATTAAATCCCGACAGCTTTGAATATGCTGTTATTGAAATAAATCCGCGTGTGAGCCGTTCGTCAGCACTTGCGTCAAAGGCAACGGGTTATCCTATCGCAAAGATTGCGGCAAAAATTGCATTGGGATATAATCTTGACGAAATAAAAAATGCGGTAACGGGAAAGACATATGCGTGCTTCGAGCCTGCGATAGATTATGTTGTAACAAAAATACCGAAATGGCCGTTTGATAAATTTTTCGGCGCAAAGAGAAATCTTGGCACGAAAATGATGGCTACGGGCGAAATTATGGCTATCGGAAATACGTTTGAAAGCTCGCTGCTCAAAGGAATCCGCTCTTTGGAAATAAACCAGTATACGCTTGAAAGAGAATCCTCCAAAAAGCGCACCATGAAAGAGTTAAAACAAAGGTCAATCGTCCCCGATGATGAGCGTTTGTTCGATTTGGCAGAGCTTATAAGACGGAAATATAATCTTGAAAAGCTTGCCGAAATAACGGGCATGGATATGTTCTTCCTTACAAAAATCAAGAAGATTGTTGACGCAGAGGAGAAATTGAAAGAATATACGATTGAAACGCTTGACCGTGACACGCTGAAAAAGTACAAGAAAATGGGCTTCAGCGACAGAGGTATCGGAGAGCTTATAGGCTGCGGCGGAGACGAAGTTTATCAAAAGAGAATTGAGTTTGATATAATTCCATCGTATAAAATGGTTGATACGTGTGCAGGCGAATTTGAGGCTGTTTCACCGTATTATTACTCAACCTACGATGAAATTTCCGAATCAAAGCCTTCGGACAGAAAGAAAGTAATCGTTATCGGCTCGGGTCCGATAAGAATAGGACAGGGAATAGAATTTGACTATTGCTCGGTTCACAGCGTACTGGCGCTTGAAAAAGCAGGTATTGAAACTATAATAATAAACAATAACCCCGAAACTGTTTCGACAGACTTTGACACGTCGGATAAGCTGTATTTTGAGCCGCTGACGGAGGAGGACGTTTACAATATAATCACGCTTGAAAAGCCCGACGGCGTTATATTGCAGTTCGGCGGACAGACGGCAATAAAGCTTGCGAATTTCCTTGACAAGATGAATGTACCGATTTTGGGTACTCAGCCTAAGTATATTGACGAGGCGGAGGACAGAGAAAAATTCGATGAAATGCTTGAAAAGCTGAATATAATGCGTCCTAAGGGCAAGGCTGTATGGAGCGTTCAGGAGGGTGTTGAAGAAGCAAGTAAGCTTGATTATCCGCTGCTTGTACGTCCGTCATATGTGCTGGGCGGACAGGGTATGGAAATCACACGAAACGAGATTGATTTGGTAAGATACCTTGAGGACGCTTTCAAAAAAGACAAAAAAAATCCTGTGCTTATCGACCGTTATCTTGGTGGAAGAGAGCTTGAGGTTGACGCAATATGCGACGGAACGGACGTATTGATACCGGGAATAATGGAGCATCTGGAAAGAGCCGGAGTGCACAGCGGAGATTCAATATCAATTTATCCGCCGCAGCATATCCCGGAGCATATAATAGAAAAAATCAAAGATGTGACATACCGTATTGCGATTGAACTGAATGTAATAGGCATGATAAATATTCAGTTTATCGAATTTAGAAACGAATTGTATATAATAGAAGTAAATCCCCGTTCAAGCCGTACGGTGCCGTATATCACAAAGGTGACGAATGTACCTGTTATAGATATAGCCACAAATATCATGCTTGGAAAAACGCTTAAAGAAATGGGATATTCAACCGGAATAGCACCGCAGACAAATACGGTTGCGATTAAAGTGCCGGTGTTCTCAACGGAAAAGCTTCCGCAGGTTGAAGTAAGCTTAGGACCTGAAATGCGGTCAACGGGAGAGGTTCTCGGAGTAGGCAAGACCTTTGTTGAGGCTATGTACAAGGGCTTTATTGCAGCGGGAACGGCAATACCGAAAAGCGGTTCGACAATTCTTGTTACCGTAAGGGAACTGGATAAAGAAAATTTCCTGCCGCTTGCAAAAAGAATGAGCAAGCTTGGCTGCAAGTTTGTCGCTACAAATGGTACGGCAAGGCTGCTTGAAGAAAACGGAATAGAAGCGCAGGTTGCAAGAAAAATTTCGGAGGGTGTGCCCAATGTTCTTGATGTAATCAGGAGCGGTATGGTTGATTTGATTATTGATATTCCGAAGAAAGGAAACGATATACATTCAGACGGATTTAAAATCAGACGTACTGCGGCGGAATGTTCAATTTCACTGATGACAAGCCTTGACACTGTCGGAGCGCTGGTTGACGTTATGGAACAGAACTATAGTGCCGAAAAGGTAAATATTATCTCATTAAATGATATAAGATAAAAAATATAAAAAGCCGAAAAGCCGATAAAATGGATTTTCGGCTTTTTTTGTATGTATTTATGTTGTACTCTGTATTTGCTTTTTGGGACTTTGCATATTCTTTTTTTGAAATTCACTCATAAGATTGTTGCTTTTTTTATTGAAATGATTTATAATAAGCTTATGGCGAGGGAAATAAAATGATTTTTAATGAGGTGAAGATGGATGTATAAGCTTATCATTGTTGATGATGAATTGTTTATTTTGAACAGTTATACTGATTTAATTGACGCTGAACAGCTTGGATTCACTATTGAAGGTACTTATACGGACGGGCTTACAGCATTGGACCATATAAAAAATAATCCGACCGATATAGTGCTGACAGATATAAAAATGCCGTTTTGTGACGGAATAGATATTGCTAAGTATTGTTATGAAAACTTTAAAGCTACAAAAGTTATTCTCGTAAGCGCATACAGGGATTTTGAGTATGCTCAGTCGGGAATCAAGTATAATGTTGTAGAGTATTTGTCTAAGCCGTTTTCAAAGGACGAGCTTAATAATGTAATAAAAAAGGCAATAGGCGAGATAGAGAAAAAAGAGGACAATATTAATGAAGAAGAAACGATATTTTCGGGAATTGATTTGGAGGACAATGAATTTCTGAAAAATGCGGAGGAATATATAAAAAATAATTATACAAAAGACATAACAGTAGATGACGCATCAAAGGAATTTCATTTGAATAAATCATATTTTTGCGCATTATACAAAAAATATACAAATGAAACGTTTGCGGATACGCTCAGAAGACTGAGACTGAAAAAAGCGTGTGAGCTTTTGGAGGAGAAAAATGTCAAGGTATCAATGATACATCTTCAGGTGGGATATAATTCAAGGTCATATTTTAATAAAATTTTCAAAAGCAACTATGGAATGACTCTGGAGGAATATAGGAAAAATAACATAAAAAAGGATTAATAATATGAATGTAAGAAATGTGTTATTCGTTATAAAGGAGCATAAATTCAACAGCCTGTTTTTTAAATATTTAAAAACAATGCTTTTGTTTTTTCTTTCGTTTTCGGTTGTACTGGTAGCGGTTGTGTTTTTCTATACACTGAATAATTTGAATAACGAACGGAATAATTCGGTTGAAAAGATAAGCAACGCAACAGAAGCACAGTTTAAAAATATTATTCAGCGAATAGATGATGTTACATATATGATAGTAAATGACAGCAGCGTTGTAAAATATTTAAACGAAAATAAAGATATAGCGCAAAACCGTTCAAATGCTTTGCCGATGGTTAAGACATTTTCGCGGGGCGTGGCGTCAAATTGTATTGATTCCGTATTTTTGTATTCGTTTGCGAATGAATATGTTTATTCAACAAAATACAGCTCCGCAAATATTAATGAGTTTTTTGATACGGAATGGTATAGAGAGTATACGGATAATAATAAAATTGTTGCGTATTCCTCAAATGAAAAATACAGCTCGGTACCGGCATTTCTTTCGGTTACAATTCCTATTTATCAAAGAGAAGATGTGCTGGGACTGCTTGTATTTAATATTGATATAAATAGATTTTTTGAACAAAATATTCCCGATGATATGGGTATTATTATTTCGGACAGAAATTATAAAAAAATAGTGGATTATAATATACCTCAGAATTATTCCGGCGGAAGAAAAGGCGGTATAGGAATAACGAATATAGGGGAAATGGATTTGACATTTTCCGTTGTGCCGGCTTCGGGCTTGTTTCCGCAGATTACGGCGTTTATAATCATCATGCTGTTTTTCTTTGTAATTTCGGTGTTAATTTCGGTGCTGATTGCATTTGTTGCTGCATCGATATGCTATGATTCCATTATATCAATAACGACAAATATAAATATGATAATAAACGGCGAAACGCCTGCGGAGCCGCAATATGAGGAAACGAAAAGCATAAATTCAAACCTGCTGAATATTGTGCTGGAATCACATTCACTTGAAAAAAAGCTGGCGGGAAAGATAGTAGAGCTTAACAGGCTGACCATGCAGGCAATGCAGTTTCAAATCAACCCTCATTTTTTGTTTAATACACTGACAATGATGAACATGATAGCAATGAAAAGCTGTACTGACGAAAACTTGTCAAAATCAATACTTCTGCTTTACGAAATACTCAGAAATGCTTTGAACACGTCGGAGGTTATAGTGAGCCTGCGTTCTGAGGTGGAATATACGCAGAAATATATTGATATTTTATACATACGGGAGATGAACTCATTTAAGGTTATATGGGAAATACCCGATGAGCTTATGGAGAAGAAGATAGTAAAGTTTTCTTTGCAGCCGCTTATTGAAAACGCCTTTGAGCATGGGATAAAAAGTCTGCGTGTTGACCAGGAAAGACTGATAATTATAAAGGCGTTTGAAAGAAACGGAAAACTTGTTGTACAAATAAAGGATAACGGAAATACAATCTCGGACGGCAGAATAAAGCAGATTAATGAGTTAATAGCAAACAGTGACTTGCCGGCAAATAAGCACGTGGGATTGAAAAATACAAATGTGAGAATAAAGCTGACGTTCGGAGATGAATACGGATGCAGACTGTTTCATGAAAATAAAATGACCGTTTCGGAATTGGTGTTCCCGATACAATAAAAATTTACAAATATGTATGTTGTTAGCAGACAGCATACATATTTTTTTGTGCAGTAAATGGAGAGTGCAATCA
>CAKSGG010000024.1 GCA_934454215.1 uncultured Clostridia bacterium | reverse complement strand
CTCTTATAACGTCCTGCGACGAACGAATCATTATTTCCACCGATTCGGGGTTGTTTTCATAATGTCCCGCACGCATTGTATCTTCAAAATACCGCTCGTAATCATCGTCGCTGCGCAAAACGCATATTCCGCCCTGCGCAAGAAAAGAGTCGCTTTCCTCAATATCCGATTTTGTAATCATGAGAATATTTTTATCATCAGGCAGATTTAAGGCACAGAACAAGCCCGAAACACCCGTTCCGACTATCAATATATCAGTTTTCATTTTTTAATCTCCCAATTCCAGCATTCTGTTCAGAGGAATAAGCGATTTTATTCTCAATTCTTCATCAACCTCGACAGCACCGCTGTTGTTTTCCATGCAGGCGCATAGCTTTTCAAGCGTATTCATTTTCATATTCGGGCAGACAAACCCTCTTTCCGCAAAATAAAACTTTTTATCGGGACAGCGTTTTTTCAGCTCATAGCCTACTCCCTGCTCGGTACATACTATAAATTCCTTATCCTCCATACGTTCCGCACAAGCAATTATGCCCGAGGTTGAGCCTATGTAATCGGAAAGCTCCAAAATCTCCTTACGGCATTCGGGGTGCGTAAGAACCTTTGCGTTCGGGTGGTCTTTTTTTAGCTGTTTTAATTCGCTCAGCTTCATTGCATTGTGCGTCGGGCAATAACCGTTATTTAAAATTATATTTTTTTCCGTTACCTGCTCTTTTACATACTGCCCCAAATTTCCGTCGGGAATAAAAAATATGTTTTTGTTCGGCAGCTTTTTAACTATATTCACCGCATTTGACGATGTAACGCAGATGTCGCTGAACGTCTTTATTTTCGCCGTGGAGTTAATATAACACACAACGGCAAGGTCGTCATATCTTTCCCTTACCTCTTTTATTTTCTTTTCGGTTATCATATGCGCCATAGGGCAGTCTGCACGCAAGTCGGGCATCAGCACCGTTTTGTCAGGGCTTAAAATTTTTGCGCTCTCACCCATAAAATTAACTCCGCAGAATACTATCATATCTGCGTCGGTCTTGGCAGCCGTTTTTGCAAGGTAATACGAATCGCCTATATAGTCCGCCTCAGCCTGAACCTCGTCGGGCACATAATAATGCGCAAGTATAACCGCATTTTTCTCTTTTTTCAGTTTTTGTATTTTTGTATGCAAATCGTCCATGTTAATTCTCCGTTCGGTTTTTATTTTATTATACACAAAAACTTTACACCTGTCAATACACCTGTAAAGTTTTTGTCAATTCATGCCCTTTTTGGGCGAAACACCGAATGCCTTTTTATACATCTTGCAAAAGTAGCTTGTATCGTTAAAGCCGCAGTTTTCGGCAACCTCCTTCAAGCTGATACAAGGGTCGCTTTTAAGCATGATTTTCGCATGGTTCAGCCTGATTTTTGTCAGCATATCAAATATACTCATACCGTATTTGGCGAAAAAGTCACGGCACAGCTTTGATTTTGAGTACGGATAAAGCTCGGTAATATCTTGCAGTGACAGCATTTTACCGTAGTTTGCCTCAAGGTATTTTTTCACCCTTTCAATAGGTGCAGTTTTACTCCTTACAGCCTCGCCGAAAAAAGCCGTAACAACAGAGTATGTACGTGCGGACAGCTTTGCCGAATCACCGATATTTTCAAACTCATCAAAAAAATCCAAAATCTCCTGCTTTGCCGCCTCATAGTTTTTGCCTCTGTATACCATGCCGTTTTCGACCCCGAAATATTCAAATATATTACCGCATAAATCTCCGTCAAACCCAAGATATACGGTGCTGAATTTCCCGTCGCCGCCATAGCTGTGCGCAGTATCTTTTTTCAAAAAAAACATATCGCCCTTTTCAATTTCCGTTATTTTACCGCCTGTGCACAAAGTCCCTGTTCCGCCGTTCACAATAAAAATTTGATTTATGGCAAATCCGAAAGGACGGTCAATATATGACTGATGCGTTTCCGTTCCGATTGTGACAGGGTATATCGGCAAAAGATTTTTATGTTTAAAAATACAGGTTTTCATAAAATCCTCCGTACAATATAATTATATTATTTTTACTATTTTTATATTGATTTGCTGATAAAATTGTAATATAATTATATCATACAATAAATTCAAAGTCAAGGAGGATTAATATGAAAAAAATATGTATATCAAAGGACTGGCTGTTTTCAATGCCCGAGTCGGACGAAATCAAAAAAATAGATTTACCGCATGATTACACGGTAAATCAGCCGAGAAATCCGCACTCTTTGGGAGGAGCCGCCAACGGATTTTTTGACGGAACAAAAGGCTCATATGTGAAATATATGAAATTTGAGAATGCCGAACACACAATTCTCGATATTGACGGCGCATATATGTGCGCAAGAATATATTTTAACGATAATCTTTTGGATATGCACCCTTACGGCTACACACCGTACCTTGTTGATTTAACAGGCAGAATCAGAAACGGCAGAAACAACAAAATAGGAATAGATGTTTTAAACGTTCAGCCGTCAACAAGGTGGTATTCGGGCTCGGGAATATACCGTGACGTTTACCTTTGGACAGGCGGCAAAGTCAGAATTGAACCGTGGGACACATTTATAACAACCGAAAGCATTGATGATGACTGTGCCGAAATATTGGTAAAATTTCAGATAAGCGCTGATTTTGAATGTGACGCCGATGTAAACATTCAAGTTATCGATGCTGACGGAAAATGCGCCGAAAACACACTTCTTAACATTAAAGCCGCAGAAGGCAAAAACGACAGCGAGGTAAAATTCAAAATCAGAAACCCGAATTTATGGAGCTGTGAAACGCCTTATCTTTACACATTAAAAACGGATATATCCATAAATGGTACAAACGAGGATTCTTCCGAAATAACATTCGGAATCAGAACAATCTCGGCAGACAGCAAAAACGGACTGTTATTAAACGGCAAGCCGATAAAACTAAAGGGCGGCTGTATTCACCATGACCATGGTGTTTTGGGAAGTGCCGAATTTCCCGATGCGGTATACAGAAAGCTCAGCAAACTTAAGAGCGTCGGCTATAATGCAGTAAGAATTTCTCATTATCCCCCGTCGCTTGTGCTGCTTGAAATATGCGACAAGCTCGGAATGCTTGTTATGGATGAAGCATTTGATATGTGGAATTTTCCGAAAAACGACTTGGATTACAGCCTGTGGTTCAGAGACTGGTGGCAGAGAGATATAAGCTATATGGTACTGCGTGACCGCAATCATCCGTGTGTAATATCATATTCAATCGGAAACGAAATCCCCGAAAGGGACGGTAATTCGGACGGCTATTTGTGGTCGGAGCGACTTTCTGCCGAAATCAGAAAATACGATAATACAAAGCTTGTTACATCGGGAATATGCGGGCTGTGGATAAACATAGATGAAAATGCACCCGATGATTACAAACATGATTCTATGCCAAACACTAATGACTCATTAGATTCATTATGGGCTGACAAAACAGAAAAATATATGCAGCCGCTTGATATTGTAGGCTATAACTATCTTTACGAGCGCTATGCACGTGACTCTGAAAAGTACCCCGACAGAGTTATATGGGGTTCGGAAACTCACGCCTTGAATTTCTATGATTCATGGCAGGAGGTTTTAAATCACAATAACGTTATAGGTGATTTTACATGGACTGCATACGATAATCTCGGCGAAGCAGGAACAGGGCGCAGCGCATGGGGCGAGGACGGTTTTGTCAACGGCATATCTCTTGCGGATTATCCGTGGAGAGCCTGCTATCAGGGAGATTTTGACCTATGCGGCTACCGCAGACCGCAGTCATATTTCAGAGAGGCAATATGGAGCGGAGATACCGAGCCTCATATTTTCACAACTCACCCCAAACACAACGGCGACATTTTCAGCGGAACACAATGGCACTGGTACGACGTATGCGAAACATGGACATTTGATGATGAATACATAGGAACACCCATTAAAACAGACGTATACTCCACAGCAGATGAAATAATATTTATTCTCAATAACAAAGAGGTTGGACGTGTAAAGCCTGTCAAGGGCATAGCTACAATGTACATACCTTATGAAAAAGGCGAGCTTACCGCGGTATCGGTACGCAGCGGCAAGCAAGGAAAATCGTTTACATTGGCAACAACGGGCAAGGCTTACAAGCTTTGTGTTGTTCCCGAAAGCGAGCAGATAACGCCCAATAACCGCGATTTATGCTATTTTGATATTTTCGTTGAGGACGAAAACGGAAACATTGTAACAGACGCAGATAATGAAATCGAGTGCAGCTTATTCGGCGGAGAGCTTATGGGTATTTTCGGCGGAAATCCGAAAAACGAAGACCAATATGGTTCAAACAAATGCCATGTGTTTTACGGAAAAGCAGTTGCAGTCGCAAGGTCAAGATATGCTAGCGAATTAAAAATATATATAAAATCAAACGGACTTAAAAGCGGTACGGCAAGCGTAAAAGTTAAATAATCGGCTTTAGATGCGGAATACACGAAATTAACCCGATAGCAAGGTTAATTTCGTGTATTTTAATTTCAACAGCTTAAATACTGTTTAAAATTTTTTCCTTAATTTCCGACACATTTATTTCCGTAACCCTTTGCCGGAGCGGTAAAACTGCGCTCGGAATTACAGAAAGCTCATCAATTCCCAATGCGAGAAAAGTCTCCGTAAGCTCAATATCCGCTCCCAATTCACCGCATATACCGACCCATAATCCGTTTTTATGCGCATTATCGCACACCATTCTGATAAGGCGCAGTATTGCAATATGATGAGGGTCGCAGAATTTTCCTATATCGGGGTTTTGTCTGTCGGCAGCAAGGGTATATTGCGTCAGGTCATTTGTTCCGATAGAGAAAAAGTCAAGATATTGTGCCAGAATATCGCTTATAATTGCCGCTGCCGGGGTTTCTATCATACAGCCAAGCTCAACATTTTTTGAATATGCTATTCCTTCACTGTCAAGCTCCGCCTTAACCTCATCAACAATTTTTAAAACTTCTTTTATTTCCCATTCCGAGGTAATCATCGGAAACATAATCGCAAGCTGACCGAATACCGACGCACGGTACATTGCACGTAACTGCGTCTTAAAAATATCCTCCCTGTTAAGACATATTCTGATTGCTCTGATTCCCAGCGCAGGATTTTCCTCTTTCGGCATATTAAAGTAACCAACCGATTTATCAGCACCGATATCAAGCGTTCTTATAACAACACGTTTATTTATCATTTTTGAAAGCACGTCTTTATATGCTCCGAACTGAACGTCCTCGGACGGATATGTGCTGTTTTCAAGATACAAAAATTCACTTCTGAACAAGCCTATTCCCTCTGCGTCATTTGACAGAGCAGTCCCCGTATCAAGCACATTTCCTATATTTGCGCAAAGCTCTATTTTAATTCCGTCCTTTGTAATACTCTCTTTTCCTCTAAGCTTGTTTAAAAGCTCACGGCGTCGGTTTTCACGTTTGAGTGCCTCGTGCATTCTTGCCACGGCGGCTTCATCGGGGTCGATATAAATATTTCCGCTAAAGCCGTCAAGTATTGCCTGATGATTATTGTAGTCACCGTTCATAAGCTCCGAAACCCCGATAATTGCCGGAATATTCATCATTCTTGCAAGAATGGAGGTATGCGAGTTTGTCGAACCTCCCGATGTTGCAAACGCCAGAATTTTGCTTTTGTCAAGCTGTACCGTTTCGCTCGGCGCAAGGTCATCAGCAGCTATTATAACAGGCTCGGTAAGTGACAGCGTATCTTCTCCCGACAGTATGCGCAGCAGTCTTTCGCTTACGTCTTTTACGTCTGCGCTCCTGCCTCTCATGTAGCTGTCCTCCATTGCCTCAAACATTTTCACAAAATTATCCGATGTCATGGCAACAGCCGTTTCACAGTTCAGCTTTTGTTCGGAAATCATATTCTCTATGGATTCGCTGTAATCAAGGTCATCAAGCATCATTTTATGAATCTGAAAAATCATGGCGTTTTCTTCTCCGACCTCATTAAGAGCCTTGTTATAAAGCGTTTCAAGCTCGTCCGATGCGGCAGCTCTTGCGCCGTGAAACCGCCGAATTTCCTTATCGGGGTTATCTGTATGACTTCGTTTTACCGTACTGCTGCTGCGTGAAAACATATATATTTTACCGAATGCAATACCACCGCATACCGGTGTTCCTTTTAATGTAATCAAAAAAACGTACCTCCGTTTCACAATTTTATATCATATATATTATGTATAAAATCATGAAAATTGATACGTTTTTTTAATTACATAAAGAATATCCCCGCAATATAAAAATACAAAATCAGCGAACAGCAGTCCACTATTGTTGTAATAAGCGGCGCCGCTGCCAATGCAGGGTCAAGACCTATTTTTTCGGCACACATCGGCAATGCCGAGCCTATAAGCTTTGACATGATAACCGTTGCGATTATTGATATTGAAACCACTGCGGCAAGAACTATATTATGACCGTACATTAAATAAATTCTCAGCCCGTTTACCGCTGCCAGCACCGCACTTACAAGTATTGCAATACGAAATTCTTTAAATACAACTCTGAAAAAGTCTTTAAATTTAATTTCTTCGAGCGCAAGACCTCTTATAATAAGCGTTGAGCTTTGAGAACCGCAGTTACCGCCCGTATCCATTATCATAGGCATGAACGAAACAAGCAGTGGAACAGCCTGAACCAAATTGTTATGCCTGCTTATTATAATTCCCGTCAGAGTTGCACTCACCATAAGTATCAGAAGCCACCCTATTCGGCTCTTTGCGTGCTCAAAAACGCTTGTTCTGAAATATGTGTCCTCATTCGGAGCAATAGCCGCCATCTTTGTAACGTCCTCGGTATCTGCCTCCTGAATTACGTCCATAACGTCATCAAACGTAACTATTCCGACAAGACGTCCGTCTCTGTCCGTAACGGGCAGTGCCAGAAAATTATATTTTCTGAACATATTTGCAACCGTTTCCTTGTCCTCCGTTGTTTCAACCGATATAATGTTCGTTTCCATTATATCGGATATTTTATCGTCCTCGTCGGCAAGGAATAAATCCTTGACTGTAACTATTCCTATAAGTTTTCTGTTTTCGGTAACGTAACAGGTGTATATCGTTTCCTTATCAACTCCGACTCTGCGTATCTTTGAGAACACCTCGGCAACCGTCATATCCTTATGCAGACTGATATACTCAATCGTCATAATTGAGCCTGCGCTGTCTTTCGGGTAACGCAGAATCTCGTTAATTGCTTTTCTTGAGGCTGTAGATGAATTTTGTAAAATTCTCGCAACAACATTTGCCGGAACTTCTTCTATAATATCAACGGTATCGTCAATGAACGACTGCTCCAAAACCTCTCTCAGCTCATCATCGGAAAATGCAGATATTAAGTGAGTCTGCATATCCGTATTCATAAAAGCGAAAACCTCCGCCGCCAAATCCTTTGGCAGCAGTCTGTATAAAATCAGAAATTCCCGCCGTTCCTCAAAGTTTTCTCCGAACAATTCTTCAAAAACTTCTGCCAAGTCTGCGGCATTCTGCTCGCTCACCAGCTCTTTTACAGACATATATTTTTTTTGCTCCAAAAGCTGTGATATTATATCAAGAAGATGGTTCACGACCAATGCCCCCATTCCTTAAAATTATTTTACCGTAAAATTATTCGGTCTCTCGTCCCTCAAGCCGAATGCGTACAAAATAGCCTCAACGGTTCTTCTTGAAGCCTCGCCGTCGCCGTACGGATTTGCGGCATGAGCCATTTTATCATATGCTTCTCTGCTGTCCAAAAGTTCCTCCGCAAGACGTATAATATTATCCTTATCAACGCCCGCAATCTTTACAGTTCCCGCATCAACCGCCTCGGGACGTTCCGTTTCCGTTCTCATCACGAGTACGGGCTTTGCAAGTGCGGGAGCCTCCTCCTGAATACCGCCGCTGTCCGTCATAACCATAAAGCTTTTTGCCATTGCATTATGCAGGTCCTCAACGTCAAGAGGCTCAACAAGATGAACCCTGTCCAAACCGCCCAAAATTGCAAACGCTGTTTCTCTTACAGCAGGATTTAAATGTACCGGATACACAAGCTCCACATCTTCGTATTTAGTCACGATATGCTTTAACGCATTGCATATATTTTCAAGCGGCTTTCCCAAATTTTCACGTCTGTGTGCCGTTACGATTATTACACGTCTGTTATCAAAGTCCAAGTCATTAAGAGCTTTTTCTTTAAATTTATAATTCTCCTGAACTGTTGTTTTCAATGCGTCGATTACAGTGTTTCCCGTAATGAAAATCGTATCATCGGGAACATTTTCTTTAAGCAGATTTAATCTGTTCTGCTCCGTGGGCGAGAAATTCAAATCCGCAATACGTCCCGTAAGCTGTCTATTCATTTCTTCGGGATACGGTGAATATTTGTCGTATGTTCTCAAACCTGCCTCAACATGACCTACTTTAACCTGATTATAAAAAGCCGCAAGCGCCGCAACAAAGCTTGTTGATGTATCGCCGTGAACAAGCACAATGTCGGGCTTTTCCTTTTTTATAACCTCGTCCAGACCTTCGAGAACCTTCGTTGTTATTCCGATAAGAGTCTGTCTTGTTTTCATAATATCCAAATCATATTCGGGCGTAATTTTAAACAGCTCCAAAACCTGGTCAAGCATTTGTCTGTGCTGCGCCGTTACGCATACAACAGATTCAATGTTATCGTATTTTTTTAATTCTATCGCCAAAGGCGCCATTTTTATCGCTTCCGGACGTGTGCCGAAAACCGTCATAACTTTAATTTTCTTCATTATTTTCCTCCTGTTCATTTTCCTGTGTTTCCGCATTGTGAACATAGCTGTTTTTTCCGAGCAATGACGCAATCATAAGGAATATCAATACGCATATTAACAATAACAGCGCTCTCAGTATACCGCTTTCGGCAAGCAGTACCGCCGATATGCCCAGTACTCCGCTTATTGCGTACAGAATAAATACCGTCTGTTTCTGCGAAAATCCCATATCTATCAGCCTGTGATGCAGGTGTCCTCTGTCTGCTACCATCGGGCTTTTACCCGTAGCCATACGTCTTATCATTGCAAAGCTTGCATCAAACAGCGGCAGTCCGAGTATAAGCATCGGCACTGCAAACGAAATCACCGCATAGCTTTTGAACACGCCCTGAATTGACAGTGTAGCAAGCATAAATCCCAAAAATGTTGAGCCTGTATCACCCATAAAAATCTTTGCCGGATTGAAATTAAACGGCAGAAATCCAAAGCATGAACCCATGATAGCAATACCGAGTATTCCTATAGAATATTCGCCGACTCTCATGGCTATAAACACAAGCGATACCGACATTATTGCGCTTACTCCTGCGGCAAGTCCGTCAAGTCCGTCAATAAAATTTACAGCATTCGTTATAAACACAATCCACAAAACAGTAACCGTTACCGATAACCACGACGGCAATACCCAGTACGGTTCTTCACTGAAAATATTCGGGTTTGTTAAAACGTCTACTTTGATGTTTCCGACAAATACAACAATCAATGCCGCACATATCTGAACAACGAATTTAAGTTTTGCGTCAAGCGCCTTGCAGTCGTCCACTATACCCATTATAACAATTACCGCCGCACCTATAAGCGTTCCCGTCAATTCTCTTGACATATGACCGAAACACAGAGTTGCGACCAAAAATCCAAAAACAATTGCAAGTCCGCCCAATCTCGGAGTAGGCTTTTTGTGCATACGTCTTTTATCTCTCGGAACGTCAATCGCTCCTATTTTAAAAGCAAGCCTCCGAACAAGCGGAGTCGTTGCAAAGGTAAAAACAAATGATATTATAAACGCAAATACCATATATAAAATTTGCTGTGTACCCATTATAATAATCCTTTCTTAAAATCGACGCCTCCGCTGCGGAGCGCCGCGTGTCGTTTTTCAGACTGCGGAATTTAGCTTTTCCGTCCTCTGAAACTGCAAGAAAATTTCGCAGATTGTTTCCATGGAATAAGGGCGATGTACGAATGTACCGCCCCTTAGACTATGGGAGTGAGATGCGGAATTTAATTCCCTCTTTCTCTGAAACTGCAAGAAAGTTTCGCAGATTGCTTCCATGGGATAAGGGTGCTGTACGAATGTACCGCCCCTTAGACTATTGGAATGAGATGCGGAATTTAATTCCCTCTTTCTCTGAAACTGCAAGAAAGTTTCGCAGATTGCTTCCATGGGATAAGGGTGCTGTACGAATGTACCGCCCCTTAGACTATGGGAGTGAGATGCGGAATTTAATTGCGGTTTCAGCCTTGAACAAAGCCTACCTTCTTATATACCTTATTCATGGTTCTTCTTGAAATAGAGTACGCTTTCTGTGCACCGTCGGCGCATATTGATTTCAGATAATCCTTATCTTGAATAATTTTATCGTATTCGGTACGTATAGGTCTTATCATTTCGACAACAGCCTCGGCGGTATCGTTCTTCAATGCACCGTAGCCCTGACCGTCGTATTCGGTAACAAGAGTTTCTATGCTCTTGCCCGTGACAGATGACAGTATTGTAAGCAGATTATTTACGCCTGCCTTTGTTTCATCATTTTCACGATATTCAATTACGCCCTCACTGTCGGTAACTGCACTTTTTATTTTCTTGGCAATGACATTGAAATCGTCCATCATTGAAATATACGCTTTCGGGTTTTCGTCAGATTTCGACATTTTCTTTGTCGGCTCTTGCAGGCTCATAACCTTTGCACCGGCTTTAGGCAAAAAGCCTTCGGGAATTGTAAATACATCTCCGTAAATCGCATTAAATCTCTGCGCAATATCACGGCATATTTCAATATGCTGCATTTGGTCCTTGCCTACGGGTACAAGATTTGTCTGATACAGTAAAATATCCGCAGCCATAAGCACGGGATATGTAAATAACCCTGCATTAATATTATCAGCATGCTTTGATGACTTGTCCTTAAACTGTGTCATTCTCTGCAATTCGCCCATATAGGTATAACAGTTCAAAACCCAGCCGAGCTCGGCGTGATGCGGATTTTGCGACTGTACAAACAATATATTTTTTTCGGGGTCGATTCCGCAGGCAATATACAGAGCAAGCAGCTCAAGAGTTCTCTTTCTCAGCTCCGCCGGATTTTGGCGAACGGTAATTGAATGTAAATCCATCATGGCATAAATACACTCATAATCATTCTGTAACTCAACCCAGTTTTTTATTGCTCCCAGATAATTGCCGAGAGTTATATTACCCGACGGCTGAACTCCCGAAAATATTCTTTTCTTTTCCATAAAAACCTCCAAATTTAACGCTTATGCAAGCACTTCCGACAAGGCTTCGCCAAGTCTTCTTATTCCCTCTTCTATCTTTTCAGGTGTTGCCGACGAATAATTCAGTCTGAACATATTTGACGGTGCGTTTATGTCAACCGCAAAGTTTGAACCGGGTACGATAGCGACCTTCTTTTCAAGCGCCTTATCCATAACGGGCGTTATATCCTCAATTTCGGGGCACTCGCACCACATGAATATACCGCCATCGGGCACGGTCCATGTTACCTTGCCTTTCGGGAAATATTTCTCCATAGCGTCAAGCATAACGGCGCATTTTTTGCCGTATAACTGTCTGTTTTTCTCAATATAATCGTCAATATTGTATTTTTTCATAAATTCAACGCACATAAGCTGAGTTAAAACGGGAGTATGAACATCGTTCACCTGCTTTAAAATCTCAATCTTTTCAAGCATTGCCGGAGCGCCTATTATATATCCCAAACGCATACCCGGGGAAAGAATCTTTGAGAACGAGCCGGCATAAATAACTCTGCCCTCGGTATCAAGCGACTTTATTGTAGGTACGTCCTCACCTCTGAATCTCAAATCTCCGTAAGGGTTGTCCTCCAGAACAAGCACATCATATTTATTTGCAAGCTCTATAAGCTTCTTTCTTTTTTCAAGCGGCATTGTAGTACCTGTGGGATTTTGGAAAGTCGGAATCGTGTAAATCATTTTTACATTACCGTTATTTTTCAAAGCGTCCTCAAGCGCCTCCATATTCATTCCATCGCCGTCAACCTTAACGCCGACAAGCTCCGCCTCATACGTTCTGAATGCGTTCAGACTTCCTATAAAGCTCGGGCTTTCAACAATTATCTTGTCGCCCTTGTTTATAACAGCCTTTGCCGTAAGGTCGATACCTTGATTTGCACCCGTCATTATTATCACGCTGTCACCGTCAGCAACCGAATTAACTTTTTTTGCACGCGATAAGGCGCACTCTTTCATCGCGGGAACTCCGTCGGTTGTTCCGTACTGCAATGCGCCTGTTGGGTTAGTCATAAGTATTTTCCCCGCAATTTTTGAAAGCTCGTCCCCCGGAAACAGCTCCGACGCAGGATTTCCTCCCGCAAGCGATATTATTTCTGGGTCTGCCATTCTTTTAAACATTTCTCTTATTGCAGAGCCTTTCATAGGCTTTACTCTGTCCGAATAAAATTTTTCGTAATTCATTATTTCAATCTCCTTTTCATACAGCAAATCACTTATTTGCTTTTGCCCAGCTGTCTTTCAAGCCGACAGCACGGTTAAACACAAGCTTTTCGGGCGTTGAATCCGTATCAACACAGAAATATCCCTGACGCATAAACTGGAACGAGTCTCCCGTTTTTACGCCCGCCATTGTGCTCTCAACCTTAGCATTATCAATAACAACAATCGACTGCGGATTCAGATTCTGTGTAAAATCCTCCACTCCGCTCTCATCGGACGGATTTTCAACATTGAATAATCTGTCGTACAGACGCACCTCCGCATTTATGGCATGAGCGGCGCTTACCCAGTGAATCGTTCCCTTTACTTTACGTCCGTCGGGCGACTGACCGCCCTTTGTTTCTGGGTCGTATGTGCAGTGAACCTCAACCACCTTGCCGTTTTCATCTTTAACACAGCTTGTCGCAGTCACATAATACGCACCCTTTAAACGAACCTCGTTTCCGATTTTCATTCTGAAATACTTTTTCGGTGCGTCCTCCATAAAATCGTCCTCTTCTATATAAAGAACCTTTGAAAATTCAACCTTTCTCGTTCCCATTGACGGGTCTTCGGGATTTACCTCAACCTCAATTTCCTCGGTTTGATTTTCGGGATAATTGTCTATTACAAGCTTTATCGGTCTTAACACCGCCATTGCTCTCGGCGCTTTTTTATTCAAATCCTCTCTCAAACAAGCTTCAAGCAATGCAAAATCAATAACGCTGTTCGCCTTTGAAACTCCGATTCGTTCGCAAAAATCACGTATTGCGGCGGGCGTATAGCCTCTTCTTCTCATACCGCAGAGCGTTGACATTCTCGGGTCGTCCCAGCCTGTCACAATATTGTCCCTTACAAGTCTCAGACATTTTCTTTTGCTCGTCAGCGTATAGTTCAGATTCATTCTCGCAAACTCAATCTGGCGTGACGGTTCTTCAAATCCGACCTCTCTCAAAACCCAGTCGTAAAGCGGCCTGTGGTCTTCAAACTCCAGCGAACACAGCGAATGTGTAACTCCCTCAACCGTATCGGAAATAGGGTGCGCAAAGTCATACATAGGATAAACTATCCACTTATCTCCCGTTCTGTGATGATGCGCTCTTAAAATTCTGTAAATTACAGGGTCGCGCATATTCAGATTAGGCGACGCCATATCTATTTTGGCTCTCAAAACCTTTGCTCCGTCAGGAAATTCTCCGTCTGTCATTCTCTTGAATAAATCAAGATTTTCCTCTATTGAGCGGTCACGGTAAGGGCTGTTTTTGCCCGGTTCGGTTAAAGTTCCTCTGTACTCTCTTATTTCATCAGCCGACAAATCGCATACAAAAGCCTTGCCCTTTTTGATAAGCGTTATCGCTGCGTCATACATAGCGTCAAAATAGTCCGAAGCGTACAATACCTTGCCCCACTTGAAGCCGAGCCACTCTATATCCTCCTTGATTGCGTCAACGTATTCCGTATCCTCCTTTGTGGGATTCGTGTCGTCAAGACGAAGATTGCACACGCCGTTATATTTTTCCGCCATGCCGAAATCTATGCAGATTGCCTTTGCATGACCTACATGAAGATACCCGTTCGGTTCGGGCGGAAAACGAGTCTGAACATGGTCGTAAACTTTCTTTTCCAAATCCTTGTCAATTGCTTCTTCTATAAAATTTCTGCTGAAATTCTCTTCCATTAGATTGCTTCCTTTCTACATTAATTTATCAATTGCACCATCAAGCCTTTTCATAACCTCGTCCGTACCGAGAACCTGCAATATTCCGTATAAATCTGGAGTCATTCTGCGCCCCGTTACCGCAGCTCTTATAACTCCGGCAACATCGCCCACATGACCCTTGTATTCCTCGGGATTTTTTTTATAAAGCTTGGGAGTTTTTGCATATCCCATTTTCATTGCCATTTCACGCAGATGCGGGAACCAGTCCTCCGCTGTATCGTCCTCGTTATAAACCTCTCTGTAGCCCTCCAATATCTCAATCATTGCGTCATTTGAGAGATTATCCGCAAAATCGCGCTCGCCGTCCCAAAGCTCATTATAGAAATACATTACATAGTTTTCAACGTCCGACCATTTTGCAATATCCTTACGTGGCTTTTCATTTCCTCTTTCTATCGCAAATATTGATTTTGCGTATTCCTCGTTATCCGTCAGACAGTCATAAAGTTTCGGATTATATTCTTTTGCCCATTCGGTCGACAAATCGAATACTTCCTCCGCACTCAGCGTTGAAATATAATTTTTTGAAACGTCGTTGAGCTTAACCAAATCGAACAGTGCGCCCGCCTTGCTCATTTTTGACAGCGAAAACTTAAATTCATCAAGCTCCGCAGTCGGGTTTTCCATACGCCATTCCTCAAAATTGGAGTTTGCGATTGTCAGTAAATATTCGATAACCGCCTCAATCGGGTATCCGACCTCTTTATAATAGTCAACCGCCGCCTCGGGGTCTTTTCTTTTTGAAAGCTTTCTCTTACCGCCCGTTTCCGCATCTTCTTTCTGAACAGGCGCAATATGCGCATATCTCGGCACTTCAAATCCGAGAACCGAAAACAGCTGCAAATGTATCGGCGTTGACGAAATCCATTCGTCTCCTCTTGTTACGTCTGTCGTTCTCATAAGATGGTCGTCTACCGCATGAGCAAAATGATATGTAGGCGTTCCATCCTTTTTCAGAAGTACAACGTCAAGAATATTTTCGGGCATTTCTATTCTTCCCTTAATCAAATCGTCAAATGCAACTCTTGCGTCCTCTTTGCCCGGCGAATGAAGTCTTACGACATATTCCTCGCCGTTATCTATTCTCTTTTTTGCCTCTTCATATGAAATATCTCTGTATTTGGCATACTCTCCGTAAATGCCCGGCAGCTTTTTTTCAGCCTCCTGACGTTCTCTTATGCCGCTTATTTCTTCCTCTGTCATAAAGCACGGATATGCCAGTCCCTTTTGAACAAGGTCTTTTACATAAGCCGCATAAATCGGTGTTCTTTTGCTTTGGATATACGGACCGTAATTGCCCTTGCTTTCCGTCTCGCTCAGCATACCCTCGTCAATTTCTATTCCGAAATCCTTTAAGCCGTTTACCATTCCGCTTACGCCGTTTTCGACCTCTCGCTTTTTATCCGTGTCCTCAATTCTTAAAAAGAATACGCCTCCGTCAGCCATAGCCGTCCTTTTTGCCACCAGCGCCGCAAAAAGGCTTCCCATATGCAAAAATCCCGTAGGACTCGGTGCAAATCTTGTAACTCTCGCACCGTCGGATAAATTTCTTTTCGGATACTCCTTCTCAAAATCATCGGGTGTTTTGGTAATATGCGGAAACAGCAATTCCGCCATATCCCTGTTGTCGCTCATTTTTCAATCTCCATTCCGCTGTCTCTGACAGCACATATTTTTTCTTACAATTCTCCATTATATTATATTATAACTAATTTTTCCGTTAATATCAAGAGTTTTTGCAAAAAAAATTAATAATTGTTGTTTATCGCCGTAAATGAAATTTTTTTAATTATTTTTTTATATGCTATTGACATTTAAAACGTATTATGGTATATTTGCCCTAACAAATAAAATCGGAAAGGGGTGCATCAAATGCTTCCCAATTATTTAACTACAATTTACGTGTCGCAGAAGCACGGAAAAAAACGTTTCTGCGGCTATGAAAAAGACGCTCCGGCAGACTCTCTCGAGACTGCTTTAAATTCTGTTGCCGAGCTGCGCAAATTCGGTATTCTTCAGCCGATTACAATTGAAATTCTCGATGATTTCTATTATGTCGGCAAGACAATCAAAATCGACGGCAATATTTCGCCCAAGCTGAGCGGAATCGTATCGTCTGTTACGGTAAAAGGTCATAATACGGTTATCAGCGGCGGCAGAAAAATCGACAACTGGGTTGAGGACGAGCTTAACGGCGTTAAGTGCGTCAGCGCATATATCCCCGAAATCAAAGACGGGTTCTGGTTTACGGATTTATATGTAAACGACAAGCGTGCGGACGTTACATATTACCCTCACGACAGACTGCTGCGCCCCAAAGAGGTTGAAAACAATTCAACCGATTTGCGTGCGTCATCAAAATGGTTTATCGCCGCAGATGAGGACATTGATTTTTTAAGCAAAATTCACAATCTCGGCGACTGTGTTTTAAGCTATAACCATTACTGGACGGACGAGCATACGCCTATTGAAAGCTACGATTTGAACAGCGGTAAAATCGTCATGGCATACGGTTCAAGATACACCATAGAGCCGACGCACCCCGCAAGTGCGCTTGAATACAGACTTGAAAACGTTTCGGAAATGTTTATGAATGAAAACGAATGGTATCTTGACAGAACAACCTCAAAGGTATATTATATCCCGACATCGGACATAAAGGACATATCCGAAATAGACGCATACGCTCCGACGGTGAAAACGCTGTTTGAAGTATGCGGTACGCCCGAAAACAAAATTCACGGCGTAACATTTGAAAATATAATATTCGCACACACAAAGGGCGACTATGCAAGCACCGACATTGACGAGTACGGAAACATTTCAAAATATGCGGCAGACGGTCAGTCGGTACATAAGGGCAACGGAACAATAGAATTCAGATATGCGCAAAACTGTGCCGTAAAAAACTGTACGGTTAAAAGTTTCGGCGTTCATGCAATTGTAATAGAAAAAGGCTGTTCCGATATTTCCGTTTACGGAAACACCGTATTTAACGGCGGTGCGGGCGGTATTCGCATAAACGGCGGCGAATACGGAAGCGATGAAAGCGAGCATACCCACCACATCAATATATCGCAGAATAAAATCTTTACTCTCGGCAGACATTATCTTGCCGGCTGCGGTGTTCTGCTTATGCACGCATACTGCTGCAATGTATCGCACAATGACATAAGCGATTTATATTACACCGGAATTTCATGCGGCTGGGTATGGGGATATAAGGACAGCATATCGCATGACAATATCATCAGTAAAAATCATATTTACAATATAGGTCAGGGCAAGCTTTCCGACATGGGAGGAATATACCTGCTCGGACCTCAAAGAGGCACTGTCATAAGCGGAAATATTGTACATAACGTAAAAAGCAAGCATTACGGCGGCTGGGGAATTTACACCGACGAGGGCAGCAGCTATATGCTCGTTGAAAACAATATCTGCTACGATACCACCTGCGACGCATATCATCAGCATTTCGGCTGTATGAATACGCTCAGAAACAACATATTTATCGGCGGACATGATTTTGTGCTTAAGCAGTCCAAGGACGAAAATCATATCGGGCTTTTGCTTGAAAACAACATACTTGTTTCAATAAGCGGAGCGGTATACAGAACGGGCTATGACGAGCAATCGGACTTCTATCATCTTATTTGCGGTCATGATAATTTGTTCTGGAGTATAAATCAGGAAAATCCTGTTATTTATACAACGGAAAACGGAGATTATGATTTGGCAGCGGTTCAAAACGAGCTTGGCTTTGAAAAAGGCTCATTTGTTGCCGACCCGCAGTTTAAGGATTTTGACAACTGTGATTTCTCACTCAAAGAGAGCTCGCCCGCATTTGCACTCGGATTTAAACAAATTCGTACAGATGACGTCGGAATAACTCTCTGAACGGCAAAGGAAATGTAAATTTTTACATTCCCTTTTTTAATTTTTAACATACTTTATGAAATTCATGCGTAAGGATAGAATATACAAGCTTGCACTCAAATGAAAGGGCAGAATTACCATGCGTTTCAGAAGTATTTTTATAAAAAATTTCCGAATAAAGCTTATAATTTTTACGGCAATCATTGCATTAACGGCTGCCGTGTTTATTTTGTATGCAAAAAAAGACAGCATATCGGTTTTCAATGAAAAAAACGACGCCGAATACATTGAAATTCTTGACGGCGGCTTGATTCATAAAGAAGGCACATCGGGAATTGTTCAAAAAATAAAAGAAATAATAGGCTTTGACACGGACAAACCCGAAACAATAATATCTGATTTTTCTCCTGTTTTTGACGATAAACATGAAAATACCGCAAAAGCGGAAACCACCGAGCCGTCTCAGCCAACCGAACCGCCCGCTCAAACGGAACCTCCGAAAGAGGAGCCAAAAAGTGAGCCGGTACAATTCCCGTCAAAGCAGAGGATTCTGACCGCAGGAAAGCTTGAAATCAACAATGCGACTTCATATTCCGTTAATTTAAAGGAACTGTGCGCAAAGGAAAACTCATTTTCAATTGAAAAAAATTCGTCCGAACCGCAAATACTTATCGTACACACTCATACCACCGAATGTTTTGACGGCGACGCAATGAACGGAGAAACCGAAAGGAACACCGATGAAGAAAAAAATATCGTTGCTGTCGGAAATGTAATTGCACAAACGCTTGAACAAAACGGCATACACTGCGTTCACGACAAAACCGTTCATGACTACCCGTCATACCAGGGCGCTTATACAAGAGAACTGTCAACCGTAAATTACAATCTAAAGCAATATCCGTCAATAAAGGCGGTAATCGACGTACATAGGGACGCATATATTTATCCCGACGGCTCAAAGCTTACGGTTAAATATGACAGAAACGGCGTTTCGACAGCAAGAGTAATGCTTGTAATAGGAACTGACAGTCTGGGGCTTTCACACCCGAACTGGCGGGATAATCTCAGCTTTGCCTCAAAAATTCAAAATGCCGCAGATATTATGTACCCCGGCATGATGCGCCCGATTAATCTTCGGCGCGAAAGATTTAATATGCACACAACAAAAGGGAGCATATTAATAGAAATCGGCAGCAACGGCAACACGCTCGCCGAAGCAAAGGAGGGCGGAAAAAATATTGCAAATTCAATATCGGCGGTATTGCTTGCGGAATAGCTATTCAGCGCATATAAAGTCTCTTATTGCGTCCAGTTTCTTTTCGCCGATACCGTTTACTCCGAGCAAATCCTCAACGGATATAAATTTACCGTGTTCTTCACGGTATTTTACAATACGTCCCGCAATCGCCCCGCCTATTCCTTTAAGTGTACACAGCTCATTTACGGAGGCAGTGTTGATATTAATTTTCACAGCATCCTTCTTTTTATCATCATCTGTATTAAAGATTACTTCAGGTGTTTGCAGCTTTGCCTCGGTCTGCTGCCGTTCAATCGGAACGCCGTCGGAAAGCTCTATTATATAACCGCAGGAAATTATAAGAAATACAGACAAAAGCGCCGAAATACCCTTGTAAATGTTTTTCTTACTCATTTCGGCTCATCTCCGAAAGTTTTTTTAAGAATCTCGAATATTTTCCTACGGAGCTTTTGTCAAATTTAACTCCCGCTTTATCCAGTTCATCAATAAGCTTCTGCGGCAGCTCTCCCGTATATTCGATTTCTATTTCATAATCGGTAACATCAAAATATGTGGTTTTATCAAGACATATTTCCGTTGTTTCATTCCACATAAAAGAATTTCGCAAGGTTTTGTTAAAGCCTGCTCTGTACAGCTCTCCCGTTTTCAAGCCCGTATATTCCTCCGCCTTTTCCGCATTGATTTGCCCTGGTGCGCAGTCTGCCGTATATTCAAGCTCCTCGCATATCTGGAGAGGGCTGTCCGAATTTTTATGAATTTTAACCTGAATTTTAAAACCGCCGTCTTTTTGGCGTATTCTGAATACGGAGCGGTTCTTTAAGAGCGTTCCGTTTTTATCAAGATAATAAAAATTTTTTTGAAGCTTTTTGCTGTTCCACGGGTACATTTTATCAACAGCATTGTATAATTCTTTCGTAAGCATTGCTTTTAACTCAGTTTCAAGCATAGATTACGCTTCCTTTCTAAAATTATAAATAAAAATAAGAAAAATGAACACTTTATTAATTATAATACATTATTGCCCTTTTGTAAAGAAAATACTTGAAAAAAGCATAAAAAAGTGTTAAAATATACAATAGAGGTACTAAACGGAAACGTTAAAATGTAATGATTGATTAAAAAGGCGGTGATGATTTGCCGACAGAAAAAGAATTGACGGACAATTTAATAAATGAATGTAAAAACGGCAATCGAAACGCCTTTAACGAGCTTGTACTCATGTATCAGGATAAGGTCGTCAGCTATGCCTACGGAATGCTTTCCAACCGTGAGGACGCATATGATGCGGCACAGGAAATTTTTATAAAGATTTATAAAAACATATCGTCCTTTGAGGGAAAAGCACAATTCTCAACATGGCTTTTCAGAATAAGCTCAAATGTCTGCAAGGATATTCTGCGCAAGCGTCAGATTCAGCCTGTCCATGCAAGCATAAACAGCAGTGATTTTGAATACGAAAACAAAGATATTGAAGATACACGCTACACTCCCGAGGGCGCTTTGGAAAAATCCGAAAGACAGCGCACTGTTCACAAGGCATTAAGTGAAATAAAAAAAGAATATCGGGAAATTATAATATACTGTGATATTGAGGAAAACAGCTATGAAGAAACGGCAAAAATACTCGATTGCCCCGTGGGCACTGTCAAATCACGGCTCAGCCGTGCAAGGATTGCTCTTAAAAAACAGCTCGACAAAGGATGATATTGTGATAATTAAATAAAATTTTCTTATAAAGTGGAACAAAATAACTAAATTGAACGTCTAATATAATGAAAAAACCAAAACAGTAAAAGAAAGGAGGGACAGACATGGATTGCATAGAATTTCAGAAGATGATGGAAGATTACGAAAATCTTTCCGCTGAACAAAAGAAACTCTTAAAAGAACATACCGAATGCTGTGCGGAATGTGCCGCTTTTCTTTATGAATACGAGCAAATGCTTGAAACACTGAAATCAATGCCAAAGCTTACTGCTCCCGATAACTTTCTTTCAGACCTGAATAAGCGTATAGACAGTGAATGTCCGAAAAGAAACAAATTTCTTGTGCATATAAGACGCTACAGCTACCGTTACAGCGCAGCCGCAGCCTGTATTGCACTGCTTGCCGTTATTGGCGTAAATACAAAGGACTATATCGTGAAAATGAACAGCTCCGGCGACGGCGTTATAGAAAGCTTTGATATTACGGACAGAACGGATTTGCCTGCTGTTTCCCAAAAGCCGCAGCAAACGCCCGATTTGCCGAAAAAAGCAGAAAGTACCCCGTCCGCTGTTCCAAAAAGCGAGCCTAAGCAGACATCAAATCCCGTTACGGCAACACCCAAGGTCACTGTTCAGCCGACGGCAAGACCGACTGCAAGAGCAGTATCAAAGCCGCTTGCAACAGCCATACCGCAGCCTAACAGGGCAACGCTGAGTCCGACTGCCGCACCCGAAAATGATTATAATACTACAGTATATGAAATTACCGCATCTGACGCAGCAACGTCAGCACCGACGGAAAGAGTGCCGGAAAACACTGTCACCGCAACGGAAAAGCCTTTGTCAACTCAAAAAACTCTTAACCCGAACGAATATGAACTGCCCGATTCGGACAGCACGAATGTGAGCATTAACACTTCCGCTCAGTATGAGCATAACATTAATTCAATAGAAGTATCATATGCAGGGGTTGACAAGGTTAAAGAAATAATGAATGAATATTCAACATCGCAGAACGGCGAATGCTATAACGTCAGCACCGATAAGCTGGACGAATTTGTTCAGGCAATGAATGACATCGGAGTGGAAATCAATGAAAATCTGATTGAATCCGACAGCAATACGGTAATGTTTAAAATAGTAATATCATAAAAAAATGGGTTTGGCTTTGCGCCGAACCCATTTTTATTTTTTCCATGTCCACGGTGAGAACAATACGAATATAGGGAAAATCTCCAGCCGTCCGATAAGCATATCGAATGTGAGAACAAGCGTCGGAACTGTTGAAAATCCCGAAAAATTACACATCGGACCGACCTTTGCAAGACCCGGTCCTATATTGTTCATTGCCGATGCAACCGCCGTAAAGTTAGTCGTAAAGTCGAAATTATCAATACTGATAATCAGCAGCGATACGGCAAAAATTACAAGATACGCACCCATGTAAACATTTACCGCACGGATAACCTCATGGCTTACCATACGTCCGTTCATTGTAATTTTATACGTTCTCTGCGGATGCGCCGCTATTTTTATTTCCTTTACAATGCTTTTGAGCAGAATTAAAATTCTCGAAATCTTCATTCCGCCGCCAGTACTGCCGGCACACGCACCTATAAACATAAGCACTACCAATATCGTTTTTGATAATTCAGGCCACCTGTCAAAATCGCACGTGCTGTAGCCCGTTGTGGTAATGATTGACGCAACCTGAAAAAACGCCTCTTTAAGAGCCTCGGCAGCGCCCGAAAACAGCCGAATACAATTCAAGCTTATTATAACTGTCGCCGTAATAATGACGCCAAGATACGTTCTGACCTCTTCGGAAGAAAACGCCTCTTTGAATTTTCTCATTAAAAGCAGATAATAAACCGAAAAATCTATACCGAACAGCATCATAAATACGCCTATTACTACCTGCTGATACGTTGTATAATCCGCACAGCCCGAATTTCTTACGCCGAAACCTCCCGTACCTGCCGTTCCGAATGTAATCGTAAGTGCCTCAAACAAATCCATTCCTCCGGCTAAAAGGAAAATAATTTCAATTACCGTAAGCGACATATACATTAAGTATAAGATTTTTGCCATTGACCTGATTTTCGGGACAAGCTTTCCTACCGCAGGACCGGGGCTTTCCGCTTTAATCATATACAGATTGTTTCCGCCCGACAGCGGGAGCACCGCAACAAGAAATACAAGTATGCCCATTCCGCCAATCCAGTGCGTAAAGCTGCGCCAGAATAAAAGACTTTTTGGCAGTGCCTCAACATCATTAATTACGGACGATCCTGTTGTGGAAAATCCCGAAACCGTTTCAAATAAAGCCTCAGACCAATCGGGAACAGCTCCCGATATAATGAATGGCAATGCGCCGAATACACTTATCAAAATCCAGCTTAAAGCAACAATAACAAAGCCTTCCTTTGCATACATTGCTTTATTTTTCGGCGTGCTTATTATCATAAGACCGCCTATAGCAATACAAATTGCCATGCAAAGCGCAAATACCTTTACACACGGCTCTCTGTAGATAACGGCACATATAAGCGGAAGCAGCATAAGAGCGCCCTCCAAGCCTATTACCCATCCAAGAACCTGTTTTATTACCTTATAATTCATCAATCGCTACCTCTATTCCAAAATATCGCTTATATCTTTAAAGCCGGCGTGACCCGTTACGACTATTACGGTATCGTCAGTCTGAATTATATCCTTACCCTTTGGAATAATTATGTTTCCGCCTCTGTTTATGCAGGCAATAAGAATATGCTTTTTAAGCTTAAGCTTTTCAATGGGAATATTTGAAATCGGCGAATTTTCTTTTATTCTGAATTCAAGCGCCTCCGCCTTGCCATCAAGAATAAGGTGCATTGTTTCTATGTTACTTCCTATTGAATTTTTCTTTGCGCGGACAAATCTTACAATACGCTCCGCAGTAATGTTTTTCGGATAAACTATTGTGTCAAGATTAAGCTGTTCTATAACCTCGTCATATTTTATTCTGTTGATTTTCGTAATAACCTTTCCGTCCGTTACACTCTGCGCAAACAGTGACAGAATAATATTTTCTTCATCTATATTTGTCAGGCATACAAATGCGTCGGAATTTTCAAGCCCCTCCTCCCAAAGAAGGCTTTTTTCCGTTCCGTCTCCGTTTACAATCGTCGCTTTCGGCAGAAGTCTGCACAGGCTTTCACAGCGCTTTTCATCTTTTTCGATTATTTTAACCTTTATGCCCGTTTCAATAAGTCTTTCCGCAAGGTAATATGATGTTGCGCCTCCGCCGACAATTATTGCGTCTTTAACTCTGTTCGTCTTTATTCCGATTTTTTTCAGGAACTCCGCACCGTTCGCAATTGACGCTACAATGCTTACTCTGTCGCCCTCCCGTATTACAAATTCACCGTCGGGAATTACTGCGTCCTTGCCCCTTTCAACGCCGCATATAAGAACGTTTCCATTAAGTTTCGGCATTATATCCGATATTTTCATATCGGCAAGCGCACACTCTCCGCTTATTCTGAAATTCAGAATTTCCACTCTGCCCTTTGCAAACGTATCTATCTGTATCGCAGACGGAAATCCCAGAACTCTTGCCATTTCGCTTGCGGCGGCACGCTCGGGATTTATTATCATTGCAAGCCCCAAATCCTCCTGAAACAGCCTTGCCGCATTGCTGTATTCGGGTTTTTTTATTCTTGATATAGTCTGGCAGTCGCCAAGCTTTTTCGCCATAAGGCAAGTAAGAAAGTTAAGCTCGTCCTCGCCCGTTACGGCGATTAATATATCGGCATCCTTAACGCCCGCTTCAATAAGAACGTCCATGTCCGTACCGCTTCCGGCAACGCCCATTATATCAAGCTCATTTACTGCGTCATTTATAATTTTCTCATTTTTATCAACCACGGTTATGTCATGCTCATGCTCCTGCGCAAGCATTTCCGCAAGCTTATTGCCCACCTTTCCGCAGCCAACAATAATTATGTTCATAATAATTCCCTTTCTTGTGCCGTATTCGGCGCAAAACACATTTCATAAATTTAAAGTTTCCGTCATATTATAACACTATTGTTAAATAAAATCAATATCAATAAACTAACAATAACTAACAATTTTAATATATATTTATTGTTTATTTTGTTTATTTTGCTCTTGTTTTTATACAGCGAATAACATATAAATATATGCGAAATAATAAAATAAATTATTATTGAAAGGATTGCATGTCATGTTCAAATTTTTAAAAAATAAATCAAGCAATGATAAACCAGGTCGGCTTCTCGCACCTCAAAACGGATTGCTGACCGACCTAACAACACTCCCCGACCCCGTTTTTGCCGAAAAAATGCTCGGTGACGGCTTTGCGGTCGAACCGTCCGACGGCGGAATATGCGCTCCCGCATCGGGAACGGTAATCGAAATTCACGATTCGCTCCACGCCTACGGCATTGAAACCGACGACGGTTTGCAGTTATTGGTTCATATAGGAATAAATACCGTCGAACTGCACGGCGAGGGCTTTACCGCAAGAGTTAAAAAGGGCGACAAGGTTAAAGCAGGGGACGCTCTTGCATATGTTAATCTTGACCTTATATCTTCAAAGGGTTATCCGACATATACAATTGTTCTTATAACGAATACCGACGCAGTAAAATCTATGTCAGTTATATCTCCGCAGGAGGTAAAGGGCGGAGAAACTACTGTGTTAAGCTATAATTTATAATGTAAACTCTTTTTTTAGGGACTGATTGGATTTAGATGCAGAATATGCGAAATGAAGTAAAATGCGGATTTATTCGTATTTTACCTTGCCCGAAGGCGTACTTTGGTACGTCGAGCGGTGAATTTTGCATATAGTTCAAAGGATTTTGAACGTTCTGCGCTAAATAAAATAGTCCCTTTTTTTTACATAGAATTAACATACTTAACCTTTCAGAATTAACATAGAATATGCTAAAATGTTGACGTACTCAAAAAAGAGAATAATTTTTAGGAGAGTGGTTTTTATGAAAAAAATCATAAGTATTTTAACAATAGCAGGTTTAACGGCAGCATTGCTTGCAGGCTGCGGAAACAGCGGAACAAGCAGTAAAACCGAAGAAATGCCGAGTGCAACGGCGGCAGCGCCGGCAAGCGGAACAGTTTCAACAGACGGTTCAACTTCAATGGAAAAGGTAATGGGATATTTGAGCGAGGCTTATATGGAAAGCAATCCCGACACAAAGGTTACATACAATCCGACAGGCTCGGGCAGCGGTATCAAGGCTGTTCAGGAGGGCAGATGCGATATAGGACTTTCAAGCCGTGATTTGAAGGACGACGAAAAAACAACGCTTGACGGAACGGTCATTGCAATCGACGGTATAGCAATAATCGTAAATCCTCAAAATCAGGTAAGCGACCTGACAATAGCACAGATTGCGTCGCTTTATAAAGGCGAAGTAACAAACTGGAAAGACGTCGGCGGTGCGGATTCACCTGTAGTTTTAATAGGAAGAGAGGCCGCTTCGGGCACAAGAGACGGATTTGAGTCCATAACGGACACAAAGGACGCCTGCAAATATTCACAGGAGCTTACCTCAACAGGTGACGTTATTCAGACTGTAGCGTCTAACCCCAACGCAATAGGCTATGCCTCGCTTGCGTCAGTAAAAGACACCGTTAAGACAGTCAGTGTAGAGGGCGTTACGCCTACAACCGAAACAATCCAGAACGGTACATATAAAATTCAGCGTGACTTCGTATTCGTAACAAAGAAAGACGCTCAGTTATCGGAATCGGCAAAAGCATTCTTTGACTTTGCAACATCGCCCGAGGCTGACAGCCTGATTGAAAAGGCAGGAGCAGTACCTGTAGCACGGTAAAAATATATAACAAGCACGAACAAAATTGCCCGCCGAGTCTGCGAGCAATTTTGTTTCAGGCTCAGACTTTATGAAAGGAGTCTATAACCATGGAAAAAGTAAAGAAAACAGCAGGCTTTCTTGAAAAGGCAATGAATATAATATTTACGCTCTGCGGATTTTTGGCTGTGTTCTTTGTAATTCTCATTACGGGATTTCTTCTGTTCTCGGGTACGCCGGCTATCGGCAAAATCGGAATTACGGATTTCCTTTTCGGAACCGAATGGGCGTCAACCGCAGCCGTTCCGTCATACGGGATTCTGCCGTTTATTCTTACGTCGGTATACGGAACATTCGGCGCAATCATAATAGGTGTGCCTATAGGCTTAATGTGTGCGATATTTATTGCAAAGGCGGCAAATGACAAGCTCGCAAGGGCGGTACGGTCAAGCGTTGATTTGCTTTCGGGCATACCGTCCGTTGTTTACGGGCTTGCGGGTATGATAATAATAGTGCCGCTTGTCAGAGAAGTATTTAATCTTCCCGATGGCGCAAATTTATTTACGGCAATTATCGTTCTTTCCGTAATGATTCTTCCGTCCGTCATTTCCGTATCGGAAACGGCAATAAGAGCCGTACCGAAGGAATACGAGGAAGCGTCGCTTGCTCTGGGCGCAACAAAAACCGAAACGATTTTTAAAATAATAGTTCCTGCGGCAAAAAGCGGAATACTTACATCAGTCGTACTCGGTATCGGAAGAAGTATCGGCGAAGCAATGGCGGTTATGATGGTATCGGGGAATGTGGCAAATATGCCGGGGCTTTTCAAAAGCGTGCGTTTTCTTACAACAGCCGTTGCAAGCGAAATGTCGTATTCATCGGGCTTGCAGCGTGAGGCGCTGTTCTCGATTGCGCTGGTGCTGTTCGTATTCATACTGATTATCAATCTTGTATTGAATATGATTGTAAAACGTGACAAGAGGTGAGTAATTATGCAGGATAAAATATCACTTAACAGAAAAATAAAATGTGCGGTTCTTAATATACTTATGTACCTTGCGTCAGGCATTATCTGCGTTATGCTGCTGTGTCTTATAGGCTATATTTTATACAGAGGTCTGCCTCATATTTCAATTGATTTTCTGACTTCAAAGCCCAGTCTTATAAAAGATACTGTCGGAATACTTCCCAACATTCTTAATACGGTTTATATCATTCTGATAACTCTCGTTATTGTACTTCCGATAGGTGTGGGCGCAGCAATATATTTGAACGAATACTCAAAAAACAAACGCCTTGTCCGAATAATTGAGCTTGCGGCGGAAACCCTGTCGGGTATACCGTCAATTATTTACGGGCTTGTCGGAATGCTGATATTCGTTCAGTTCTGCTCTCTCGGAACATCAATTCTTGCCGGAAGCCTTACGCTCGTTATCATGACTCTTCCGACGGTTATCAGAACCACTCAGGAGAGCCTGAAAACAGTCCCTGACGGATACCGTGAAGGCTCTCTTGCACTCGGTGCCGGAAAATGGCACATGATACGCACCGTCGTTATTCCGTCCGCAATTGACGGTATCGTAACGGGGTGTATTCTGTCAATCGGGCGTATCGTGGGCGAAAGTGCGGCGTTGCTGTTCACTGCCGGTATGGCAAACGAAATTCTCGGGATAGCCGATGCGGTCACGCCCGGTCATGCAGGCTCAACGCTTACAGTTGCGCTTTATATGTACGCAAAGGAACGCGGCGAATTTGACATCGCCTTTGCAATTGCGGCTATACTTCTTATTCTGACATTTATTATTAATTTTGCCGCAAAGCTGACAGCAGCCGTTTTAAAGAAAAAAGGAGGAAAGCAATGAGTATCATTACTGTAAAAAACCTTAACTTATGGTATACGGTAAACCATGCGCTGAAGGATATAAATATTGAAATTCCCGAACGGAAAATAACAGCTCTTATAGGTCCGTCGGGCTGCGGAAAATCGACCTTTCTAAAAAGCCTTAACCGCATGAACGATTTGGTTGAGGGCTGTAAAATCGAGGGTGAAATCTGCCTTGATGGCGTTGATATTTATAAGGATATTGACGTAAATATTTTAAGAAAAAAAGTCGGTATGGTGTTTCAGAAGCCCAACCCGTTCCCCATGAGCATATATGACAATATCGCCTACGGACCTCGTATTCACGGCGTAAAATCAAAGGTGCGTCTTGACGAAATCGTAGAGCGCTCATTAAAGCAGGCGGCAATATGGGACGAATGTAAAGACCGCCTGAAGAAAAGTGCACTCGGTATGAGCGGCGGACAGCAACAGCGACTTTGTATCGCAAGAGCCTTGGCTGTTGAACCCGATATTCTTCTTATGGATGAGCCTACATCGGCACTTGACCCTATTTCAACATCAAAAATAGAGGACTTGGCTGTTGAGCTTAAAGAGAAATATACAATCGTAACGGTTACGCACAATATGCAGCAGGCGGCAAGAATTGCCGATAAAACAGCGTTTTTCCTGCTGGGCGAAATAGTGGAGTTTGATGATACCGAGAAAATGTTCTCTACTCCCGCCGACAAGAGAACGGAAGATTATATAACAGGGAGGTTCGGATAATGAGAAACAAATTTGACGAGCAATTAAACAATCTGAATAATGAGCTTATTATCATGGGCGCATTATGCGAGGAAGCAATTTCAAGTGCGGCAAAGCTGCTTATTGACAATGACACCAAATTAAAAGAAAACGTATTTGAAACCGATAAACAAATCGACCAGAAGGAGCGTACAAT